>CAZXIQ010000025.1:0-12841 GCA_964640785.1 uncultured Bacteroidaceae bacterium
AGCGACCACACGCCCCCCAGACGCGTACTCTAACCGGGCTGAGCTACACCCCGCTTGGGTTTTGCGTTGCAAAGGTACTACTTTTTTTTCAACTTACAACTATTTTCGATGTTTTTTTGTGGAAAATTTCAATTTTTCGTAAAAAAGGCAGCTTTCACCGCTTGACAAATGCCGATTTTTGAACCTCACTCATCACACGCAACCAATTTCCACCCCAAATGGCAGCAATCGCATCATCGTTGTAGCCGCGGCGCAATAATTCTCGTGTAACGTTTATCAGCTGCGATGCGTCGCGACAACCGACAAGCGTACCATCGCCGTCAAAGTCGGTGCCAATGCCCACATGTTGTATACCGGCAACTTTTATTGCATGTTCAAGATGGGCAATAAAATCGCAGAGGGTTGCATCGCCCTCTTTCACCAGAAAGCCTTTATACATCGTTATTTGGACAACGCCGCCTTTTGCAGCTATTGCCAAGAGTTGCTCGTCGGTGAGATTACGCGGATGGTCACAGAGAGCCTTACACGAGGAGTGGGAACAGACAACAGGCACTGCGCTTGTTTCAAGAACGTCGTAGAAACTCTTTTCCGAGGCATGCGAGAGGTCTATCATCATTCCCACACGATTCATTTCGGCAACCACATTGCGGCCAAAAGAACTTAATCCGCCATGTTCACCGGCGCCGCGCGCCGAGTCGCAAATATCATTGTCGCCATTGTGACAGAGGGTCATATAGACAACCCCTGCGTCACGGAACTTTTTAATATTTGCAAGGTCGTTGCCTATCGCATAGCCATTCTCTATTGCAGGCATTATGATTTTTTTGCCTGAACACTTATGCGGTAAAATTTCATCGGGCGAACCACACATTACAGCATGACAGGAATTGCTGTCCACCCTTGTACGAATACCATCGAGCAAGCACCAAGCCTTTTCAGTTGCAAGGCGCAAAGAATTTTCGTCACGCCCCTCTTGTTTCAGGTAGGCAGCCATTGTTGCAACATCAAGCCCGCCCTCGTGCATTTTATGAAGGTCCACAAGAGCCTTATCGCTGCGCCCTTCAAGTTTGTAACCATCGGCAAAAAGCATGGGAGTGTCGCAGTGCGAATCTATTGTTATAATATTCCCATGTATCTTGCGGGCACGACGATAAAGCACAGCCTCATCCACGAGCCAATCGAAAAGAGGCATCATGCAACGATTCTCGTCCTTAAGGATGAAACATTCGGGGTGCCACTGAACACCCACCATAGGAGCGCCATCGACTGCCTCCATAGCCTCGATAACCCCATCTGTTGCCACAGCCGTCACGCGGAACCCCTCGGGCACCACCGAAACAGCCTGATGATGGAAACTGTTTACCGCCAAAGTGTCGCCAAAAAGAGCATTAAGCAGCGAACCACGCTCAATATTCACCGAATGTGTGGCAACACCACGCTCCTCCTTTTGACTGTGTACAAGCAGCCCGTCGCCAAGGGCAGCATAAATATCCTGATGCACACTACCACCAAGAGCCGCAGCCATCGTTTGAATGCCACGACAGATTCCAAGAATGGGAATATGTCTGTCGGCAGCAAGCCTTACAAGCATCAGCTCCTGCTCGTCACGGGCGGGATTCATGTCATGCAGAAGATTATAATCGGGCTCTTCGCCCATGTAACGAGGGTCAATATCAGCACCACCCGAAAGCAGCAACGCATCGAGCACATCGAGCATGCTCACAAGCTGCTCGCGATGGGGATAGGGAGGAATGATAAGCGGAACACCGCCGGCCTCGAGCACCGAAAGATAATATCCGCGCGCAAGGCAACAATTTCCATCGCTGAAGTTTCCGGAAATGCCGATGAGCGGCTTGTGGCCGCTCATCGGAAATTTGCGATGCAGTTCAGCGTATTCTTTATTCAAATTGAACTGTTCGGTAATCATGTTTTTATAAAGGAAGGTTTCTTTTTATACTTTTATCAAGGACAATCATTGTCTCGGTGCTCATCACCCCGGGAATTTTTTGAATTTTCCCATTCAGCAGTTCCATAAGTTGCTCATTGTCGCGAGCATACATTTTTATCATCACCGAATACGGACCCGTTGTATAACAACACTCAAGAACCTCGGGAATAGCCTCTAAATGCTTGAGAATGTCATGATACATAGAGCCTTTCTCGAAAATTATACCTACGTAGGTGCATGTGCTGAAACCCAAACGTTTCATATCCACCTCGTAACCCGACCCCACAATAACCCCCATGTCCATCATATGTTGTACACGCATGTGTATAGCCGCACGCGACACTCCACACTGCTCGGCAACGTTGCGAAAAGGGATGCGGGCATCTTTCGAAATTATACTCAATATTTTAAGGTCGAGACTGTCTATCTTGCAATCAACTCCCTTCATAAGAAAATTATTTTATTTTCCGACCGCCGGCAAACGGTCGGAAAAGTTAGGAAATTACTTTTTTGCTTTTATCACTCGCATTACTTCTATGTCGAAGATAAGTACGCTGTAAGGAGGAATGCTTCTGTTACCGCTCTTACCGTAACCAAGCTGCCAAGGAATATAAACCTTGCATTTTGAGCCTTCGGGAAGAATCTGCAAAGCCTCGGCAAAGCCGGGAACAACACCACCAACGGGGAAAGCTACCTCTTTGCCACGTGAACTGTCGAATGTGCGTCCGTTGGGGAACGAGCCACGATAAATAACACTTACAGTGTCACTTGCAGTTGCCACTGCACCTGAACCCTTGACCTCCATCTTATACTGAAGACCGCTGGGAAGAGTTACAACACCCTCGCGAGTTTTGTTCTCGGCCATAAAGTCCTCACTTGCCTGACGATAGATTACTCTGTCCGAGTACTCGATAGCCTGCTCCATAGACATTGTCTTATCGTCGTTGTAAACACCTGCGATAAGTCCGGCAAGGAACATTGCTCTGTCAAGTTTGTTTACGCTGTCGCCCTGAAAAACCTCTTCGTTGGCACCTTCGTAAACATTAGCAGCCTGTGAACCGATAGAGAGACCTGCAACATAAGCCTTGGTCTTTGCATCGTCGTTCATAGGGAATGCGTCGCACACACCACGTACAAACTCGTCGATGTAAGCAGAATCAACACCCAACTGACGATAAACAATGTCGCTCAACGACTGAGATTTTGCAAGACTTACTGCATAAGCCAAAGAGTCCTGAGGAGTTTTCAACGAAACGTTTGCCACATTTTTGCCACCGCCGCAAGATGTCATGCCGAATGCAGCGACAACAGAAAGAATAAATACAATTTTTTTCATTTTATTTTAAGTTAAATATTTATAGTCTTAAAGTACTTTTATAAGTTCAACGTCGAAGATGAGCGCACTGTAAGGGGGAATAGACTCGCCGGCGCCATGTGCACCATAAGCAAGCTCTTGAGGGATATAAAGTCTCCATTTAGAACCCTCGGACATAAGCTGCAAAGCCTCTACCCATCCGGCAATCACCTGATTCACGCCAAACACAGCAGGCTGGCCTCTTTTGATAGAACTGTCGAACACTGTACCGTCGATGAGTGTACCCTCGTAGTGGCACTGCACCTTATCGGTTGCAGCAGGCTTTTTGCCCAAGCCCACATTGATAACCTCGTATTGGAGGCCGCTGGGAAGAGTTGTAACACCCTCGCGTTTTTTATTGGCCTCGAGGAAAGCCTCACCACTCTCCTTTGTCTTTGCGTATGCCTCCTCGGCAAGTTTGTTAAAATACTCGTTCACAACTTTTTGTGCCTCGGCATGAGTAAGCTGGGTTTTTGCACCCTCAAGAACATCTATCATACCCTGAACAAAGTCGGCAAACTCCAACGAGCTTACACCCATGGAAGCAAGGTTCTGACCTATGCCCATGCCCAATCCGTAACTGAATTTATCCATTTTCTTTTAAAATTTGCACGAGACGGCGCAAAAAAACACAGCCGCAAGAGCCATGCTGCTGCAACCGTTCGAGCTTGTCGATTAAAATATTACAAAACAATTTTCCGCGACAAATGTAATATATATTATCGAATCGGCATGCAAAAGTATTGAAAATTTAACATCTGTAAGCAAAAAAGTGACAATTTGTAAAAAAACGACCGTTGAAACAAAAAACAAATTCCATATTGCAATATTTTAACACACCTTTATACACGCGAAGACAAACTTTAGCCATACAGACGTTTGTTACATCAATTAAAATATTTACCTTTGCATAATAAAGCATGCAAAAATAGGTCGCACACGCTTTGCAACCTGCAAACAAATAAACTTGCGCAACGCTTGTTTGCACTATTTTTGCAATAAAGCGAAATATATGAACAAGACAGCTATACTTTTTTTAATTCTCGCACTAATGGTGGTGGCCTACATTCTGTTTAAAAACCGTAAAAAGAACGTCACTGCCACCGAAGAGGAGCACCACGACGTTGAAGGTGGCTGCTGCGGTAAACATGTCATTTGCGAAAAGAACAATGACAAAGAGGCTCTTTACTTCGACGACGAAGAGCTTGACGCTTACAAAGGCAGACGTCCCGAGGAGTACACCGACAAAGAGATTGAGGAGTTTCGCAACGTACTCTACACGATGAAAAGCGACGAGGTGGACTTGTGGGTGCAATGCCTGCAACAGCGCGGCATAGAGATTCCATCGGAAATAAAGGAAGAGGTTCTTCTTATTCTGCAATAAACATTTATCGCACAGATGGAGTTGTTGGAATATATATTTTTCAGAAACGCATTAATCGGAACACTGCTTGCATGTATTTCGTGTGGCATCATAGGCACATACATTGTCACGCGGCGGTTGCTTTTTATCAGCGGAGGAATAACCCACTCGTCGTTCGGCGGAGTGGGCATGGGAATGTACTTCTCGTTCAGCCCCACCGTGGGAGCATTCATTTTTGCGGCAGCATCGGCAATAGGCATACAGATGTTGGGGCGGCGCAAAGAGATAAGAGAAGACTCGGCAATAGCAATGTTGTGGGTATTAGGAATGACAATAGGCGTGATATTCTGTTTCATGACCCCGGGATACTCGGCCGAGCTTACAACCTATCTTTTCGGTAACATACTCACCATCACCGACAAAGATATTATCACACTCGCCATAATAAGCCTGTTGCAAATAATATTCACGACAGTGATGTACCGCACAATAATTTCCATTGCCTTTGACAAAGAGTTTGCCCGTTCGCGAGGGCTGCCCACAAATGCAATAGAGATTATAATGATGATTTTCATCGCCCTGACCATTGTTGCCTGCCTGCGTTTGGTAGGTGTGATATTGGTAATTTCCTTGCTGACAATTCCGCAAATGACAGCAATGATTTTTACAGGAAACTACAAAAAGACAATATTTCTGTCGATACTCTTCGGATATGCAGCAAGCACGGCAGGACTTCTGCTCTCTTTTGCCCTTGACATTCCCGGCGGAGCATCGGTTATACTATGTTCAATCACCCTGTATGCAGCCTGCATGATAGGAAAAAACACAATACAGAAACTGTTACCACAATAAATCAAGCATTTGCAAGTTAATAAGAATAGGTCACATAAACACATAAATTGAGACGACACCTTACATACATACTGTTGATAGTATTATCCTTGAGCTTGAACAACTGCGCAAGCCGCAAGCATAATACCAAGCAGACACGTATGTACCATTCATTCTCGACAAAATACAACACCTATCACAACGGAAAGACAGCCTTCATCACCGGACACCTTGCACAAGTAAACAATCACAAGGACAATTATCTGCAACCTATTCCACTGCTGATAAACAGCAACAAGAATTCGCAGGGCCTCGGTTCGACCAACTTCAACACAGCCATCGAAAAGGCACAAAAAGCAATAAAGAACCACTCCATCAAGAAAAAGCCCAAACGCAACCCCGGACAAAAGCTCAGCGAAAAAGAAAAACTCTTTTACAGCCAAAAGGAATTCAACCCATTCATGCACAAAGTATGGATGATGCTTGCAAACTCATATTTTAAGAAAGGCGAGTTTATGGAAGCAGCAGGAACATACATATACATGGAGCGCCTCTACGCCACAAACCCCACAGTGTTGGCCGAGACACGCATACGCCTGTCGCTATGCTACTCACAGCTCGACTGGCTGTACGAGGCCGAAGAACTGCTCGCACGAGTGAAACGCGACAGCGTACCCGGCACGCTTAAACATATATGGGCAACAGCAAACGCCAACCTTCTGTACAAACAAGAGAGATACGAAGAGGCCATTCCACACATAGAGACAATGCTGAAACGCCCCAAAATAACAAGAGCCGAAAAGGCACGCGAATATTATCTTTTGGGGCAATTATACATGAGGACCGGCAACAACCCCAAAGCCTTCAAATGTTTCGAGAAAGTACTATTGCAAGGACCATTATATGAGCTTGAAATAAATGCACGCATCAAGCAAACAGAAACAATGTGCGACGAGCAAAATAAAAAAATCATCCGCTCACTCGAAAAGATGATAAAACAGCCAAAAAACACAAGCTATCTGGGGCAACTGCACTACGCACTCGGAAACATATACATGGCCTCGAAAGACACCACAAAAGCCATAGACATATACGAAACAGGCATTGCCGACGCAACAACCAAGAACTACGGAACAGGGCTTTTGCATCTGCGCCTTGCAAACTACTATTGGGAACAGAGCAAATTTTCAAAAGCACTGCCCAACTACCAACAAGCCTCAACATTGCTGACAGCCGACTACCCGGGCATAGACAGCATAAAGCTGCGCGCATCAGTTCTTGCCAACCTTGTTAAACACACAGATGTCATCGAATTGCAAGACAACCTGCTTCATTGGGCATCACTGAACGAAGATGAATTATACCCAATCCTCGACGCAATGATAGCCGAAGTGAAACGTCAGGAAAAACTAAAGTCGAGAAGTGAAAAGAAAAAAGACGCCGGCAAAAAAGCCGACCCCAACCAAGCACTCAACATCATGGCAAATGTAGGAAACTCAATGTCAAGCGGAGAATTGGACTGGTATTTCTATAATCCCCAATTAGTAAGTCAGGGACACAGCAGTTTCGTACAAAAATGGGGCGAACGACCGCTGCGAGACTATTGGCGTCTGAGCAAGACCGTGATAAAGTCGGCACAAAAAGACAGCCTTGCAAACGACAGCACGGCCAATGTCACCGACTCGCTTGCAACAACAGCCGACAGCCTGAAAACTGCACAAAAAGAGCAACAACCCACACAACAAGCAGTAACAGCAGCCGACTCGCTTGCCAACGACCCGACAGCACGCGAATATTACATGAAACAAATTCCGCGCACAGCCGAACAAGTTGCAACATCACAAAAAACACTCGTCGCAGCCCTTTATCAAGCAGGTATAATATACAAAGAACAACTGAACGATAAAAAACACACGATAGCCACCTTTGAACGCATAGCCAAAGAGTTCCCGAAATACGAAAAAATAGACGAAGTATATTACTACCTCTATTTGTCATGCGCACGATGGGGCGAGAAAGAAAAAGCCGACAGCTACCGTGCCGCCCTAACCTCGGGCTACCCCAAAAGCAAATACACAAGCATAGTTACCGCCTCGGACTTCTTTGAGACACCCGAAACAAAAAGACACAAAGAAGACTCTGTCTATGCCAAAGCATACGAACATTTCAAGAAAGAGGAATTCAAAAAAGTGAGTGCCTGCAACGACTATGCGCAAAAGATGTACCCCAAAGGAGCGCATCGCACACGATTCCTATTCCTGAAAGCAATGTCGCAGCTCTATGACAATGACAAAAACGGAGGATTAGAGACACTGAAAGCACTCATAGCCACAAAGTCCAAAGAAGAGATTGCCACACTCGCCAAGGAGTACTCCAAAGGATTACAAGAGGGACGCCTGCTTAACAGCGGCTCGACAACATCAATATGGGAACGAAAGACAGACGGCACCATCAGAAACATAAACGAAAAAATACCGGAATTCAGCAAAGAGCGTTCCGAGCCTTATCTTTTCGTTCTTGCCTACCCCACAGACTCGCTTGACGAGAAACGTCTGCTCTTCGAAATAGCACGCTACAACTTTACAAAATACATGGTACGCAACTTCGGAATGGAATTTGTAAAATATGCGACAATCTCAACCCTGCAAATAAACGAGTTTTTGAATTTCGACGAAGCATTCGAGTATCGTCGCCGCCTGTACAAGAACAAAGAGACTGCAAAACTGTTAGAAGGTATAAGCACGTTCATTATATCAAAGAGCAACCTCGACCTGCTGGTCAAACATTACAGTTTCAAAGAATACGCAAAATTCTATGAACAGAATTTCACCGGCATTCCCGACGTTGAAATAAAGGGATACACACTGGACGAGCCCGATTTCTCGGAAGAGAAAAAAGAGGAGAAAAAGAAACAATAGTGCTTGGAACAAAAGTTCACAGCCCGCAAAATTAAGAGAAAAAGAAATATGGCATACAGATTACTTTGGGCAGACGACGAAATAGAACTGCTGCACGGACATATTATATTCCTTAAATCCAAGGGATACGAAATTGTAACCGTAACCAACGGTCGCGATGCCATAGAGGCTTGTCGCACCGAAGATTTCGACCTGATGTTACTCGACGAGAATATGCCCGGACTAAGCGGGCTCGAGACACTCGTACAGGTGAAGGAAATTCGTCCGGCACTGCCCATAGTGATGGTGACAAAAAGCGAGGAAGAGGACATTATGGAAGAGGCAATAGGCTCTAAAATAGCCGATTACCTTATAAAGCCCGTAAACCCCAGCCAAATACTTCTTGCACTTAAAAAGAACATACACAAACGCGAGATTGTAGCCGAAAAAGCCAACAATGCCTACCAGCAGAATTGGGGAAAAATAGGAATGCAGATATGTGACTCATTGACAACGGAAGACTGGATAGAGGTATATAAAAAGATTGTCTTTTGGGAACTTGAGCTTGAAAATGCCGACAGCAGCATGCACGAAATGTTGAAGATGCAAAAAAACGAGGCAAGCAACATGTTTGCAAAATTCATCAAGAAGAATTACCTCGACTGGATGCAAGGCGACAAGGAACGCCCATTAATGAGCAACGACATATTCAAAGAGCGCATTTTTCCACTGCTCGACAAACAGGAGAAAATATTCCTGATAGTAATAGACAATTTCCGTTACGACCAATGGAAAGTGCTGATGGGCGAAATAGGCAATCTGTTCTCTATTGAAGAGGAGCTATACACAAGCATACTGCCCACAGCCACACAATATGCTCGCAACGCAATATTCTCGGGGCTTATGCCTAAGCAGATAAAAGAGATGTTCCCGACACTGTGGGTGGACGAAGAGGAAGATGAAGGTAAAAACCTGAACGAACGTGCATTGATAGAGACACAGATAACACGTTTCCGCCGCAAGGACAGTTTCTCGTACAACAAGATTCTTACCTCGCAAGCGGCAGAAAAATATATAGACAACATACGCAATCTATCGGGCAACAATCTGAATGTATTGGTAATAAATTTCATAGACATGCTGTCACACGCCCGCACCGAGTCCATTATGATGCGCGAGCTTGCATCGAGCGAGGCAGCCTATCGTTCCATTACCCTGTCGTGGTTGCGCCACTCGTCTATAATAAAGCTGTTCCGCTACCTTGCCGACAGCGACTACACAACGATAATCACCACCGACCACGGTAGCGTTCAAGTAAACAACGCCATAAAAGTGGTAGGCGACAAAAACACAAATACCAACCTCAGGTACAAACTCGGAAAGTCATTAAACTACAACCCCAAAGAGGTATTCGAAATAAAAGAACCGGCAAAAGCACATCTTCCCTCGCCCAACATCAGCACAAGCTACATTTTTGCTACGGGAGACGACTTTTTTGCCTACCCCAACAACTACAACCATTATGTTTCGTACTACAAAGAGACCTTTCAGCACGGCGGAATATCAATGGAAGAAATGCTTGTACCATTCGTAACATTGCGTCCAAAAGGAAGATAGAAGAAAATGGAAAAACATACAATAAAAATAAATGGGCTGCACGAGTATGAGGCAGCGGCACAAACATTCATAAAACTGATGGGCGATAAAAAGATTTTCGCCTTTTATGGAAAGATGGGCGTGGGAAAAACCACATTTGTCAAGAGCCTGTGCAAAGCATTGGGAGTGAACGACACGGTAAACTCACCCACCTTTGCCATAGTAAACGAATATGCCGACAAAGAGGGCAGCACTATCTATCATTTTGACTTTTACCGCATAAAGTCGGTCGCCGAACTTTTCAATTTGGGATACGAAGATTACTTTTACAGCAACGCAATATGCTTTATAGAGTGGCCGCAACTGGCCGAAGAGATTCTACCCGAAGAGAGCGTAAAAGTAACCATCGAAGAAGAGGACGACGGCACAAGATGTATAACAATAGAGAACTGACAACGACAAACGTCAGCCAGACAAATATATAAAAGAACAAACACCATGTATAAAATTCAAGCAAACGCCTCGGGCACGCGAACATTGGAGGTGACAGAAAAATACCTCGAGACAATAAAAAAATACTCGTTGCTGACACAAATAGCCGACAGCACAGGAAACATCAGCGAGGAGACACTCGACAAGGTACGTTTCACACTGCGCTCGCTCATTGGCTCGGCCGAAGAGAAAGAAGATGCAAAAGCCTTGTTGGAACTATGTTTCCTCTTCTACAACGACAACATGAAACCCTTGGGACTGAGCAACCTTATGGAACTGTACAAGACATGGGAAACAACAGCCGCAACCGGTAACGACCAACAAGCACAAGATACAGTTTAAAAAGCTGCTTGCACGAGCAGTATAAACCCAAGCAACCACAAGCCACACACATAAATGTCCGACCACAAACTTACCGACTGGCTCCCCACCACCCGCAAAGAGGCTAAACTACGCGGATGGGACGAGTTTGACGTCATACTATTCAGCGGTGACGCATACGTAGACCACCCATCATTCGGCACGGCAGTCATCGGCCGCATACTCGAGGCCGAAGGATTGCGCGTGGCAATAGTTCCGCAACCAAACTGGCAGGACGACCTGCGCGACTTTAAAAAGATGGGACGCCCACGCCTGTTCTTCGGAATATCGGCAGGCTGCATGGACTCTATGGTAAACAAATACACAGCAGCCAAACGTTTCCGTTCAGAGGACGCATATTCGCCCGACGGCAAGCACAGCATGCGCCCCGAATATGCCACATGCGTCTACTCAACCATACTGAAACAGTTATACCCCGACAGCCCGGTAGTAATAGGAGGCATCGAGGCCTCAATGAGACGCTTCACGCACTATGACTATTGGCAAGATAAACTAAAAAAAAGCATTCTCGTCGATAGTAAAGCCGATATTTTGGTCTATGGGATGGGCGAGCAACCCATAAAAGCCATTGCAGCCGCATTGAAAGAGGAAATAGAAAAAAGCGGAGCAGAATACATCACAGCCCGTCAGGCACACGAACTTACACTTAACATTCCTCAGACCGGCCACCTTGTAGGCAAGGATGAAATTACACCCGGCAACAACGACCACACACTTTTCAGCCACGAAGAGTGCCTGAAAAGCAAAGAGAGCGAGGCTAAGAATTTTCTAATCATCGAACGTGAGTCGAACAAACGTCACGCCCGCCGTCTGATACAGCAGGTAGACGGGAGGCTAACGATAATAAACCCGCCGTTCGCCCCCATGACCACCGAACAGCTCGACCACAGTTTCGACCTGCCCTATACACGTCTGCCACACCCCAAATACAACGGCAAACGCATTCCCGCCTATGACATGATAAAATTCTCGGTAAACATACACCGAGGCTGTTTCGGCGGGTGCGCATTCTGCACAATTTCGGCACACCAAGGCAAATTCATTGCCAGCCGCAGCGAAGAGAGCATCATACGCGAGGTAAAGAAAATAGTTGCAATGCCCGACTTTAAAGGCTACCTATCCGACCTTGGAGGCCCTTCGGCAAACATGTACCGCATGGGAGGAAACGACCGGTCGCGTTGCGAAAAATGCGCCCGTTCATCGTGCATACAACCCGGTATTTGTCCCAATCTGAACATAGACCACGCTCCATTATTAAAACTATACAAACGCGTAGATGCAATACCCGGAGTAAAGAAAAGTTTCATCGGCAGCGGAGTAAGATACGACCTGTTGCTGCACAAGAGCGGCGAGGCGCAACGCGACAGCGACACAACAAAATATACCGAAGAACTTATAAAAAAACATGTAAGCGGACGCCTGAAGGTAGCCCCCGAGCATACAGACGACAAAGTATTGCGCCTGATGCGTAAACCCTCCTTCGCACAATTCCGCAAATTTCGCGAAATATTCAACAGGATAAACCGCGAACAGAAATTGAACCAACAACTTATTCCATACTTCATCAGCAGCCATCCGGGAAGTACCATGGAGAGCATGGCAGCACTTGCAGCCGAGACAAAAGAGCTTAATTTTCATTTGGAACAGGTGCAGGACTTTACACCCACCCCAATGACAATGGCAACGGAAATGTACTATACAGGAATAAACCCCGAAACAGGAGAAAAAATCTTTTGTGCAAAAAACATGCGCGAAAAAGAGGAGCAACGTCTGTTTTTCTTTTGGTACAAGAAAGAGGAACAAGCAAAAATAAGAAACCTACTGAAAAGAATGGGACGAACAGACATTCTAAAAAAGTTAGGACTATGAAAAAGAAAGATGAGGCTGTGAAACACATAAATGTTACAACAGCCTCATTGTTTCTATTTTTGGGACTATCCATAATTTTGTGTAAATAGAGATTACAGGGTTCAAGATAC
>CAZXIQ010000026.1:0-12570 GCA_964640785.1 uncultured Bacteroidaceae bacterium
CCCCGACAGCTATTCACAAACACACTCACCCGAAGAGGTAGAGCAATTCTTAAAAGAACATCAAGTAGATTTTATAACATTCAAGACCAACTTGCTGCTCGACGAGGCCGGCAACGACCCCATACGCCGAGCCGAACTTATAAGCGACGTGGTAAAAAGCATCTCTGTAATCCCCAACGACATACTGCGTAGCGAATATACAAAAAAATGCAGCGAAATGTTGCAAGTAAAAGAGCAGGTATTAGTTTCGGAAATAGCCAAGCTGCGCAGACAAACTGCGCAAGAACAATACAACAAACAGACGGCAGAGACAGAAAAAAACGAAACGCCCGGCAAAGAAAATAAAACCACCGCACTCTTCGAACAGAGCAACACTATATATAATAAGGAACGCGCGATAATACAATTCATACTGCGCAACGGCGAAAAAGCATTGCTTGTGCCCGAGGACCAAGCAAACAACACCCCCGCATTCACCGAAAGTGTAATCTCGAACATGCACTACTCGATTGCCGGCGACGGAATAGAATTGACCCATCCGCTATACAAAAAGATTTTCGAAGAGGCAGCCAAAGAGGTAGAAAAGCCCGATTTTATCGCCGAGAAACACTTCCTCGCCCACCCCGACGCAGACATTTCGCGTCTGACAGCCGAGTTGTGCAACGACCGTTATTTTTTAAGCAAATTCTTTCAGGAAAGAGCCGACGAAGAAGAGCGTAACGAGACAGCCATCCTCTTCGAGCATGCCACCCGGCTCGTCATAAGCTACAAGCTGAGCCTTGTGGACGAAATGCTGAAAGAGACAATAAAAAAACTAAAAGAGCCTGCAACAATGCAAAGCGCAGAACTCTCACAAGAGATAATGCAGAATTATAAATTTCTAAAAGAGACACAACAGGCACTGAACAACCAACTGCGCAGTTACGGATTCGGCGAGTGCGCACTTAACATTTAGAAGTTGTTTTAAGAAACAACAATTATCTGTTGTTTCTTATAAGATTCATAAACTCCTCCCTTGTCTTTGCCTGATTGAAGGCACCGCAAAAATCGGAAGTAGTGGTAACAGAATTCTGTTTTTTTATGCCACGCATCTGCATGCAAAGATGCTGCGCCTCGACAACCACCATCACCCCCAAAGGATTAAGAGTCTCTTGAATACAATTCTTTATCTGCAAAGTCAAGCGCTCCTGCACCTGCAAACGCTTGGCGTAAACATCTACCACCCGGGCAATCTTACTGAGCCCGGTAATATAACCATTGGGGATATACGCCACATGCACTTTACCAAAAAAGGGAAGAATATGATGTTCGCAAAGAGAGTAAAAATCTATATCCTTCACAACAACCATCTGACTGTAATCCTCTTTAAACATAGCACCTCGCAGAATAGCCTGCGGGTCCTCGCCATAGCCAGAAGTCACATCCAACATAGCCTTTGCCACTCTCTCGGGAGTCTTAAGCAATCCCTCACGAGCAGGGTCTTCACCTATCAACTGCAACATATTGTGACAGTTGGCCATAAGCCCTGCAATAACTTCACTATTACTTTCTCTTTCGGACATAATTCCTTCTATTGTATAATTAATAAGGCAGATTTATCACACCTTTTTTAACGGAAATTTCCTTGAACTTTTTTGTAGCCTTCAGCTTATACATAACAGCCTCGGCCTCTTCGCGTGTGCGGTAATCACCATACTGACAAGACCTTACAGGAGGGTCAAACTCGACATAAACCTCGGCTCCGGGAAAATTCTCACGCATAAACTGCGCCATCTTGTTAGCCTCGTCACGCGCTGCACGGGAATTGTTGCCCGAATACACAAGCACGCGGTAACCCTCGACCTGACGTTTCTCGCCCTTTACGGCAATAGAACCCATAAGATTCGTAAGAGCAGCAGGCTGTGTAATTTTCACTTTACCCTTACCCGGGACATCACGCTGCAACTCATTGACAATATTATTCTGTGCCGACAGAGTGAAGGCACAGAATAATATTACAAACATTGATAATATCGCTCTCTTCATCGAATTATTTGAATGCGTCGATAATACCTTTGAAGTCCTCAACTTTGAGAGCTGCACCACCAATAAGACCACCGTCTACGTTGGGATTGGCAAAAAGCTCTTTCGCGTTAGAAGGTTTGCAGCTGCCACCATAAAGGATAGAAGTGTTGTCGGCAACCTCGGCGCCCCACTTCTCGGCAATAACCGAACGGATGTAAGCGTGAATTTCCTCGGCCTGCTCGGGAGTAGCTGTCAAGCCTGTACCGATAGCCCAAACGGGTTCGTAAGCAAGAACAATTTTAGAGAAGTCCTCGGCTGAAAGGTCAAAGAGTGAACCTGCAATCTGGTCGTAAACAACCTGATTCTGGATACCCTGATTGCGTTCCTCAAGAACCTCACCGATGCAGAAGATAGGTGTCAAGCCATTTGCAAGAGCAAGCTGAACTTTCTCTTTAAGAATTTCGGGAGTTTCGTGGTAGTAAGCTCTGCGCTCAGAGTGACCGAGAATTACATATTTAGCACCGGTCGAAGCAACCATTTCGGCCGATACCTCACCTGTGTATGCGCCCGAAACTTTATCGGCACAGTTCTCTGCACCAACGCCAATGATGGCAGCATCAACAGCGGGAACGACAGAAGCAAGGTGAATAAAGGGAGTACAGATTACTACATCGCAATTAGGTTTGTCTGCTGTGAGAGCAGCGTTAAGATCTTTTGCAAGAGCAATACCCTCTTGGAGGTTTTTGTTCATTTTCCAGTTTCCTGCAACAATGTTTTTTCTCATTTCTTTAAAATTTAGTAGTTTGTATTAATAAATAAGTCTATTTTTCTTTAGTTTTATTTTGTTCCTCGGTGGCAACGTTGCCTTTTTTATCTTTTCCCGCCTTGCACAAAGTGACATCCAACAGGAATATCAGCAGCAAAGGAGTAAAAAACATAAACATCCAATGAAACAGACTGTTAATATTACTATTGCCCGACACTCTTTTCAACAGCGGATAAAAATCGCCGTTTCCCACAAGAGAGCCCACCTCGTCGTCGGCAGTGTAAAGTTCGGGAACATCATTGACATTCCATTTGGCAACCACCTTGCCCCCCTTGACAACAAGCAAGCCGGGATTGGAGCGCACCATTGTCTTCAACAACAAATTGTCGGCCGAATAAAAGGGGTACTCGGCGCCCGTATATTTTCTCCACAATTCAACATCCTCGTCAAGCGAAGAGGTAAGCGCATAAAACTGTATGTCGTTCTCTACACAGTAATCGTAAACATCATTCATCTTGTCGGCACGGCTCTCGTCGGCACTCTTGACATCTGCAATAGCCAACAGGCAGATATAATTTGTGTCGGTAAGCAGTTTTTCACTAATATCATCGCCATGCTCCATGCCTGAAAAGAAAAAATTATCAATCTTTGGAGGCACTCCCTCACTAATCATATCGCTACGCGTACCCAAATAGTTCCATGTACTGTCGGGCGCACCCTCATTCTCGAGTTCCAATATTTCACCATCTTTCTCGTAGCGAAAAATAAGTTTAAACTCGGCGGGAACATCGCGCACCCCTTCGTTAAGGTCGTCACCCACCGCAAAAGGACGAAAATCCATCACCGGCAAATGTACCAATCCGTTATATTGCACCGACCCTATATACACAAGAGCAAACAGCGTGACGAGCCAACTTCCGCGAGTGCTTACGAAACGCACTATGCGACTGCGTTTCACCCACAAGAAGGCCGCCATAAAAAGCAGCACGGCATTCTTGAAGAAAGTAGCCCAATTTGAGAGCTTGAAAGCATCGCCGAAACAGCCACAATCGTGTACGGGATTCCAAATGGCAAGCACCAACGTCCAAGGAGTGAACAGCAACATGACAGCAAGCACAGCTATCGCCGAGAAACGACGACACGTACCCATGAACAACATCACACCCAACACAAACTCGGCCGCCGACAACATCAATGCCAACGCAAGAAGCAGTGTTTCGTCGATGGTCGTTTCGGGAACAAAGACCGTTGCATACTCCTGTAATTTATACAAAAGCCCTTTTGGGTCCACCGCCTTTACAAAGCCGGAGACTATAAAAACTGCCGCCAACAACAATCGACAAAGATTAGTCAGCAACAGCAACATCCTGCTTTTTATTTTACTCTCCGAAGCCATTTTTTATAAGCCCGAATACCGCGTAATTTATCATGTCCATATAATTGGCATCCACGCCCTCGGACACCTGTGTAGCACCGTCAAGGTCCTCTATCTGCTTTGTGCGGCAGATTTTTGTAAGGATAAGGTCGGTGTACGACGATGTTCGCATTCCTCGCCACGCCTCATTGTAGTCGTGATTTTTTTTCTTCATCAGTTCGAGAGCCTCGTTCGCTTTTTTATCGTAAAGGGCAAGAGCCTCTTCGGCATCAATGTCACAAACGTCAGCATAACCAAGTTCGAGCTGCACAAGTGAAATAATACCGTAGTTCACAATGCCTATAAGTTCGGAGGCAATACTTTCGCCCACAAGATTCTCTTTCACCGTCTCAAGCGTACGTATGCGCTTGGCCTTGATAAATATCTGGTCGGTAAGCGACTCGGGACGCATAATGCGCCACGATGCGCCATAGTCGTGCAATTTCTTTGCAAACAAGTCCCTGCAACGGGCAACAACACATTCGAACTGTTTATTGGTATTTTGTGCCATAATCATTCTATTATTTTCTTTTTTGAGGATAGCGTTTGAACCAACTGCTTATTTTCAGGCTTATGACGCCGAAAAAAGCCTCGCTGAATATTCCGCCGCTCATTTTGGAAACCCCGAGCACCCTGTTCACAAAAATAACAGGAACCTCTTTTATCGTAAAGCCACATTTGTGGGTAACAAATTTCATCTCTATCTGAAAAGCGTATCCCTTGAAACGTATCGCATCGAGGTCGATAGTCTCGAGAACCGAACGACGATAACAATTAAAGCCGGCTGTTGTATCAAAGACAGGCAACCCTGTGATGAGACGCACATATTTCGATGCAAAATAGGACATAAGCACACGCCCCATAGGCCAATTTACAACATTGACACCCGTCACGTAACGACTGCCGACAGAGAGGTCGGCACCATCGACGGCACACGCCTCGTACAGACGTGGAACATCGGCGGGGTTGTGCGAAAAATCGGCATCCATTTCAAATACATATTCATACCCTTCTTTCAACGCCCATTTAAAACCTGCGATATAAGCTGTCCCCAGACCTAACTTACCTGAACGTTCGATAAGAAAAACCCGCCCGGAAAACTCATCCTGCATGCGCTTGACTATCGCCGCCGTACCATCGGGCGAACCATCGTCCACCACAAGAATATCAAAGTTATGTTCAAGAGAGAGAAGCGTGCGAATCATCTTCTCTATATTCTCTTTTTCATTATATGTGGGAATAATTATTACGCTGTCGCTCTTTGTCATTTTTACACAATTCTGTAATTAATCGCAAATTTAGTTATTTTTACCCGTAAAAGCACACATCATGCAGGTAAATTTGCTTAAAAACAGCTAAAAACAGTAATGCAGCAAAGGCAAAATGCAACATTTGCCATATTTAAGAAATAAAAAACGTAAATTTGCAGGGAGAGAGCTAAATGCAATTTGCAGCAAATATTCTATGGAAATAAAAGAACTACAAGAAATATACGCATCCCATCCGGGAGTAACGGCACTGTGTCGGCTCACCGACAGCGACTACAAAAACTGCGTTCACATAAACGGACTGACAGCAAGCAGCGCAGCCGTCACCATTGCCGGCTACATGCACAAAGAAGAGAAACAGACACTGTTCATTGTAATGAACGATGTTGAAGAGGCAGGATATTTCTACCACGACCTTGTACAGATATGCGGCGACAAGAAAGTGCTTTTTTTCCCATCATCATTCAAGCGCGCACTGAAATACGGCCACGAAGATGACGCCAACCGCATACTGCGCACCGAAGTAATGAGCCGTCTCGCCAATCGCAGCAGAAGGCAAGGTACGGTAATAGTGACACACCCCGAAGCGGTAGCCGAAAAGGTAGTGTCGCAAGAAAAGATGAACAGCTGTACACTGCAACTCTCCGTCGGAGGCAACATTTCGCGTGACGAGGTAGAGAAACACCTCGGAAAGTTAGGGTTCAAAGAGGTAACATATGTCTATGAACCGGGAGAATTTGCCGTCCGAGGCAGCCTTATAGACATCTTTTCCTTTTCATCGGAATACCCTTTCAGAATAGACTTTTTCGGCGACGAAATAGAGAGCATCAGAAGTTTCGAAGTGGAAACACAGCTCTCTAAGGAGCGCATGCAGGAAATTTCCATCGTCCCCAAACTCACCGACAAAGAGAGTGTGCCGATAACCTCGTTTCTGCCACGTAACACCATCTACATTGCAAAGGACTTTTCTTTCGTTAAAAGCAGCATAGAAAAGACACGAAACGAAGGCTACTCATTGCAAGCAAAGCTATCCGAAGAGAAACTACCGGACATGCCCGAACTTATGTCCGGTGCCGAAATTGAAAGACACATAACATCGGCACGTCGTTGGGAAATACACCCATCGCAAGGCAGTAACAAAGAGGGTACAAACATAGCCTTCGACACCTCCATGCAACCACTCTTCAACAAAGACTTCGACCTTGCAAGCAACAAATTCAAAGAGTACATCGACAAAGGCTACAAAATAATGATGCTTGCCGACGACCCCCGTCAGGCCGAACGCCTAAGGAGCATTTTTGACGAACGAGGCGACGAAATAACATTCACATCCATCAATAAAACCATACACGCGGGCTACATTGACAACACACTGCGCATAGCCTTTTTTACCGACCATCAACTATTCGGACGTTTCCACAACTACCGTCTGCGCAGCGACCGCGCACGAGGCGGGAAAGCAGCACTGACACTGAAAGAGCTGAGCGAATTTTGCACAGGCGACTACATTGTACACATCGACCACGGCGTCGGGAAATTCGGAGGATTGGTGCGCATACCCAACGGCGACGCCATGCAAGAAGCCATAAAACTTCTTTACAAAAACGACGATGTAGTATTTGTATCCATACACAACCTGCACAAAATATCGAAATACAAAGGCAAAGAGGGAGACGCCCCTACCGTAAACAAGCTTGGCACGGGAGCATGGGAGCGCATGAAAGAGCGCGCAAAAAAGAAGATAAAGGACATTGCCCGCGACCTTATAAAGCTATACTCCGAACGATTCAGCAAAGAAGGCTTTGCATTTACGCCTGACACATACCTGCAACACGAACTTGAGGCAAGTTTCGTCTACGAAGATACACCCGACCAACTAAAAGCCACAAACGAGGTAAAGCAGGACATGGAGCGCAAACGCCCTATGGACCGTTTGATATGTGGCGACGTTGGATTCGGAAAAACCGAGATTGCGATACGTGCCGCCTTTAAAGCCGCAACAGACAGCAAACAGGTAGCAGTGCTTGTACCCACCACCGTGCTTGCCTACCAGCACTATCTGACCTTCAAAGAGCGTCTGAAAGAGTTTCCCTGCAAAGTGGAATACCTGAGCCGCGCACGTTCGGCAAAAGAAAGCAAACGCATACTAAGCGAATTGCAAGAGGGGAAAATAGATATTATCATCGGCACCCATCGACTAACAGGCAAAGATGTAAAGTTCAAAGACTTAGGACTGCTGATAATAGACGAGGAACAAAAATTCGGCGTTGCAGTGAAAGAAAAGTTACGCCAAATGAAGGTAAACGTCGATACACTGACAATGACAGCCACCCCCATACCCCGCACTCTGCAATTCTCCATAATGGGAGCGCGCGACCTATCGATGATACAAACACCGCCGCCCAACCGTTACCCCATATATACAGAGCTGCAATGTTTCGATGCCCTTGCCATAAAAGAGGCCATAAACTTTGAGCTTAGCCGCAACGGGCAGGTATTCTTCATCAACAACCGCATATCAAACATGCGCGAGATTGAGCGCATGATAAACAAACATGTACCCGACGCACGAGTCTGCATTGGACACGGGCAAATGTCACCCGAAGAACTCGAAAAGATACTTTTCGACTTTATGAACCACGACTACGACGTGCTTATCGCAACCTCAATAATAGAAAATGGCATCGACATTCCCAATGTAAACACCATCATCATCAATCAAGCACAAAATTTCGGGCTAAGCGACCTGCACCAGATGCGCGGACGTGTGGGACGCGGCAAACGAAAAGCCTTCTGTTATCTGCTGACACCCCCAAAAGATGCCCTGACAAGCGAAGCTCGACGCCGACTGGAGGCCATCGAGAGTTTCAGCGAACTTGGCAGCGGAATGAACATAGCTATGCAGGACCTTGACATTCGTGGGGCCGGCAACCTATTGGGAGCCGAACAGAGCGGCTTTATCGCCGACCTTGGCTATGAGACCTATCAAAAAATACTCGCCGAGGCGGTAAAAGAACTGAAAGATGAAGAGTTTGCAGGATTATTACAAGACAACGAAGAGGCTGCAAAAGAAAATAATTATGTCAGCGAATGTACGATAGAGAGCGACCTTGAGTTACTATTCCCGCCACTGTATGTACCCGATGGCAACGAACGTATTCTGCTCTACCGCGAACTTGACTCGATAACAAACGACACTGAGCTGAGAAAATTCCACGCTAAGATGAAAGACCGTTTCGGACAAATGCCCAAGGCTGCCGAAGAACTTATACGCGCCGTTGCGTTACGCCACAAAGCCAAAGAGCTTGGCATTGAAAAGATACAGCTCAAAGGAGGGAAAATGAATCTGTACCTTGTAGACGATAAAGGCCACTACTACGAGAGTGAACTATTCGGAAAAATTCTGGCCCACCTACCTGTCAGCGACTTCAAGTGCAGCATGCGCGAGAATGACGGACGCTGCATAATAACCGTAAACAACATAAAAAACATAGAAACCGCAACAGCCTTTGTCGAAGATTTACATAAGCTGTAAACGCTACCATCAAACACAAAAAAGTCGGCTTGTGCAGGCCGACTTTTTTGTTTAACTATAAAAACACCCTCTTAGAGAAGTTTCTTTATTATAGGCTGAACGAGCGCCTCCATTATTTTGTAACCATCGGGGAGGGGGTGTACACCGTCGTTGGAATATTTCTTAGGCAATGAACGGCCATCAGTATCGACAAGAGCCTTGTAGTAATCGACATAAGGAATTTTGTTGGCCTTGGCATAAGCCTCGATGCGTTTGTTAAGAGCAATAATCTTTTCGGGAGCATCAGTAATATGAGGATGCCAGCCGAAACGTTTCGCAGGAAGAACAGATGACAAGATAACCTTTATTTTGTTTGCCTTGGCAATCTCTACCATAGAAACAATATTATTGAATGTAAACTCCTCGTTGTAAGGACCGGTATTTTCGGCAACGTCATTTGTTCCGGCATTGATAATCACAACTTTGGGATTGAGTTTAACAACATCCTCTCTGAAACGAAGAAGGAACTGATAAGATGTCTGTCCACCGATTCCGCGACCAACATAGTTGGGGTTCTCTTTGAAAAACTCGGGACGGTGCATGGGCCAACCTTCAGTGATTGAATTGCCCATAAAGACCACACGCTTGTCTTTTTTTGTAACCTTGGGCAATTCCGAATTTGCCTTAGCATAGCGTTTGTAGTTTGCAAACTCGTATTTCTGCGCACCGGCCTCTACCGAGAGAGACAAACAAATAACGAGTGACAATAAGTGTACCCAAATACTTTTTCTCATGTTCGTAAAATTTTATAATATTGAGTTAATAATTATTTTCTCCGTCCCAAAGTTAGCGAATAAATTGCAATAACAAACAAGGAACTGTTTAAAATTGCATTTTTATGCCGCCGAATGTGTTAAAACCCGGCATTTTGTAGCCTTCGTTTATTGTATAATCGCTGTCTGTGATATTATCGAAGATTGCAAACAACTGCAACGAGTCTATACCCTTAACATCGGACAGGAGAGTGTAAGAAATTTTTGTGCCGAGCAGAATATAATTTTCATTGTCGGCCGATGAAGAGACATACAACCCTCCGATGCTTTTAAACGTTGCATCTATGCTCAGCCGCGACAATGGTTGCCATGCTACGGCTGCAAAGAATTGATTTTCGGGAGCAGCCACAAGGTCGTCGAGCGAACTATGCAGATAGCTGTATGAGGCCCTGAAAGCCAGCGTTTCCAACAGTTGCAAGGAGGCAGTCGCCTCGACACCCTTATTTATGAAATTGCCCGTGTTTACATTCTTCATCTGCACCGTCTGTATAAGATTGTCACCCTTGCTGTAATATGCAGTAAGAGCAGCCTCGAAACAAGAAGATAGTTTTTTACTTATTGTCGCCTCGTAGTTTGTCATTCGTTCGGGTGCAAGCGAGGCGTTTGCCGTACGATAGAGATAAAGTTCGCGGAAAGAGGGATTGCGGTAACCTTTTGCCAACGATGCTTTAAGCGTCCAGCCACCGGAGGGGTGCAGCGAAAAGCCAAATTGAGGCACCCACTGTGTTCCGAACTTATCGCTGCCTGCCATACGCAGGCCGCCGTTCAATGTAACAGCCCCATCAAAAATATTCTGTGCGAAAGTAACGTAAGGCGAATATTCTGTTATACTTTTGCGACCGATGGTCGAGAGCGACCCGGGAGCATGGGCATTCCCCCCGGACATAGGCACACGTCCGGTGTATGTATCAAAGTCGAACCCCAAAGTAGCATCGGCACCGTGCCACAAAGCAACATTCTGATAGGCAATAATGCCGAAACGGTCGTCAAGACTGTGAAAATGCCGAGGGTCGTCAATATAATGGTTGCCGTAGCTGTAATACAAGCGCATATTGCCGTTGGTAGCAGCGTAGTTGTTACCAAACGAGGCCGAAGCCTCTCCACGAATAATATTCTGATGGTAAATATCAGAAGACTCAGGATTAGACAATCGAGGATAAACAGGGTCGTTACCTATGCTGTTCACAAGAGAGTAGTCGGCACGAGCCTGCCAATTATCGTTTATATCATAGCCAACCTTCGCATAAAGGCTTTTTTGTTCAAAGTCGAAATTGCGTCCGGTGCCATCGGTGCGGTCATAAGCAAGCGACACAAGAGAAGAGAACTTTCCGCTGCGCGCCATGCTTGTCACCGACGAACGCCATGTGTCATACGAGCCGTACCCCGTTCGCAAAGTTGTTTGCACACCTTGCTTATCGGCATTTTTTGTTATGATGTTTATAACGCCACCCATTGCATTGGAGCCGTAAAGCACCGATGCAGGACCACGTAACACCTCGACTCTATCGACATACTCCGCCTCGTAAGAGTCGGCCACATGATGCGAGAAAATGCCCGAGAACTGCGGTTGCCCATCAACCATCATAAGCACCGCATTTGTGGGACTGCCACCGACCCCGCGTATTTTTATTCCGCCCGAGCCGCCGGAGCTTACTCCGAATCCGAAAATATTGCGTTCGGTAACGAAAAGCCCGGGGACAATACCCGAAAGGGACGACAGCAACTGTCCCTTGCCCGCAGCCTCTATTTGAGAGGCCGACACCGTAGTTACCGTATAGGGCAATAAGTCGCGTCCGACAGCCTTGTTGCTACCCGTAACAACAACCTCTTCAATATAATGTGCATCACTTTGCGCATTTGCCTCGACAACAAGGAAAAGCACTAAAAATACAATAAGCGTTAATTTGTTCATCATTGACAATACTTACAGACAAACGAAATTCATATTTTTAAATATTCACCCGGCACGCTCGTTTTTTTTGCCGCGTCGCGCAGGGTTATAAGCCCCTCGGGCCCCATATTGAACAAAAGATCGGCAACACCGAGATTAGGCAAAAAACCGTTGCGATGTTCAAAAACCTGATAGTAACGACAGGGTGCATCAACCTTGTCGGTCGAAGGCTCGGCCAACGAGCGTACATCTTGTGCATGCACCGGATATTCCACACTGTCGAGTGCAACAACTGCATTGTCGAGCCCCAACAGATTGCACACAACTGCATGAAGCTGCAAATTAAAGTCTGCGAGAAAATCGTAACGCCTTTCGTAGAAAGGACGAAAATCATCGGCGTAATAATCGAAAAACGGGCTCTTTTTATATGCGCTGACAAGAGCGTTCCAGTGCATACGTCGCCAATTTCCATGCTCACTTATTCTTACGTCGCGCATAGCCTGCTTAAGCCCGCCATTGTGAACAACAGGGACGGTAAGTGGCAAAATACCATTCTCGGCAGCAATAACAGTGCGGTTGCGAAAAGTCTGTTTGACAAACGGGGAATCAAGGTCCACAAGCACCCTGTCGGCTGCATATAGATGAATATACAGCGACACCGGCGCAAGATACAGCGGATGAGTTATTATATCCATCGGTCGCTATTTATAATTATCGACCATACGGAACAGACGGTTCCAACGTATTTTACCATCGAACCAGCCTTTATCCTTGTCCAACGACAGCCATACGAGTATAGGCTTGCCGACAATGTGGTCCTCGGGAACAAAGCCCCAATAGCGCGAGTCGGCACTGTTGTGTCGGTTGTCGCCCATCATCC
>CAZXIQ010000027.1:0-12532 GCA_964640785.1 uncultured Bacteroidaceae bacterium
AGGCAAAGGGTAAGGCTCGTCTTAAATCATACGAGAGACTGATTAACCAGGACCAAAAAGAGCAAGAAGAGAAACTTGAGATTTTTATTCCCAACGGTCCCCGTTTGGGTAATAAGGTCATCATTGCAAACAATCTGGCCAAGGCCTACGGCGAAAAAACACTCTTTGGCGACCTTAATTTCAACCTTCCTCCCAACGGCATTGTGGGTGTAATAGGTCCCAATGGTGCGGGAAAAACCACTTTGTTCCGCCTTATCATGGGTATGGAAACTCCCGACTCGGGTACTTTCGAGGTTGGCGAGACTGTGAAAATTGCATACGTGGACCAGAGCCACAAAGATATTCTCCCCGAAAAATCGGTGTATGAGGTTATGAGTCAGGGCAACGAGACGATGCGTCTCGCCGGTCGCGAAGTGAACTTCCGTGCCTATCTGTCACGTTTCAACTTCTCGGGTGCCGACCAAGAGAAAAAATGTGGTGTTCTTTCGGGTGGTGAAAGGAATCGTTTGCACCTTGCAATGGCTCTTAAAGAGGGTGGAAATGTATTGTTGCTCGACGAGCCTACCAACGATATTGACGTAAATACTTTGCGTGCTTTAGAGGAGGGTCTCGAGAATTTCGCCGGTTGTGCGGTTGTCATCAGTCACGACCGTTGGTTCCTCGACCGTATATGTACACACATTCTTGCATTCGAGGGCAATGGCGAGGTATTCTTCTTCGAGGGTTCTTACTCGGACTACGAAGAGAACAAAATGCGTCGTTTGGGTGTAGAAGAGCCTCGTCGTGTGCGCTACCGCAAACTTACAGATGATTAACAATAAATTATTATAACAGAATGAAGACAGTTATCGAGCCGTCGGTAATAGACGGCATTATGCAGGAATTGGAAATTTCCGATGTTAAAAAGGCCTCGATACGTCAGGTGGGTGCCATTGTACGTGAGGCGGAAAAACGTACGGGAACCGAGTATATTCATTTTGAAATGGGCGTTCCGGGGCTGCCGCCTTCGGCAGTTGGTGTAAAGGCCGAGTGTGAGGCCTTGCAGCGTGGCGTTGCATCTGTTTATCCTATCATCGATGGTATTCCCGAGGTTAAGGAGCAGGCTGCACGTTTCCTAAAAGCCTTTGTTAATGTGGATATTGCTCCTTCCGGTTGTATTCCCACTGTCGGTTCAATGCAGGGAACTTTCGCGTCGCTTATGCTTGCCTCGCAGCTCGACCCAAAAAAGGATACTGTGCTATACATAGACCCCGGCTTTTCGGTGCAGAAAATGCAGGCCGATGTTATTGGTGTAAAGATTGCATCGTTTGACCTTTCTGATTATCGTTGCGAAAAACTCGAGGCTAAGCTCGAGAGTTATTTCTCGCAGGGTAATGTGTGTGCTGTAATTTACTCGAGCCCCAACAATCCGACGTGGATGTGCCTGAATGAGCAAGAGCTTGAAATTATCGGTCGTATGGCTACAAAATATGATGTTATTGTCATCGAAGATATGGCGTATATGACGATGGACTTCCGTCGCGACATGAGCAAGCCTTTCGAGCCGCCTTATCAGCTTACGGTGTCAAAATATACCGATAATTATGTTATTATGATGAGTGCGTCGAAGATTTTCAGCTACGCGGGGCAGCGTATTGCGATGGCTTGTATTTCGGATAAACTCTACGAACGTCACTACGATAGTTTGAAGAACAGATACGGCATTGCGCGTTTCGGAGCTGCTTATGCCTATATATTCCTTTATACTTTCTCGTCGGGTGTTTCTCATTCGGCGCAATATGCAATGGCTGCTATGTTGAAGGCTGCTTGCGATGGTGAGTATAATTTTGTGGCGGATGTAAAGGAGTATGCTGACCGTACGGCTAAGATAAAGGATATTTTGCAACGTACAGGTTTCCATATTGTCTACGACAAGGATAATGACGAGCCTGTGAGTGACGGATTCTTCTTTACAATAGGTTACAAGGACATGGACGGTGCCGAACTTTTGCAAGAGCTTCTTTACTATGGAGTAAGCGGCATTGACCTTTCTACTACCGGCAGCACCCGCAAGGGTATTCGTGCTTGCTCGTCAAATATTAAGCCGCATCACTATGCGTTGCTCGAGGAGCGTTTGAAACTTTTTAACGAGAATCATTGATAAATGAATAATGTGCTGTGGTGCCTCCTGAATATCGTTGGGAGGCATCATAGTATTCTGTTTTTAATAACTTAGAGAATGCCTGTTGTTGAAATATCTTCTTTGTTGCATCCCGGAGTAGAGATTTTCTCTTCTCTCACCGAGGCGCAGTTGCGCAGTGTGGTTGCCCCCGAGAAGGGGCTTTTCATTGCCGAGAGTCCCAAGGTTATTCGTGTGGCGTTAGGTGCGGGGTACGAACCTGTTGCTATGCTGTGTGAACGCAAACATATTGTTGGCGATGCGGCTGATATTATAGAGTTGTGTGGTGATGTTCCTGTGTATACAGGCGAACGTGACATTCTTGCTGCTCTTACCGGGTATACTCTTACACGGGGTGTTTTGTGCGCTATGCGTCGTCCGCCGAAAATGAGTGTCGAGGATGTTTGTCGCGACGCTCGTCGTGTGGTTGTTATTGATGGAGTGGTGGACACGACAAATATTGGTGCAATATTTCGTTCGGCAGCGGCCTTGGGTATAGATGCTGTGTTGCTGACGCCAACTTCGTGTGACCCGCTTAACAGACGCTCGGTAAGGGTATCTATGGGTTCGGTGTTTTTAGTGCCTTGGACGTGGTTGGATGCTCCAATCTCGTCGTTAGGGGATTATGGCTTTCGCACTGCGGCAATGGCTCTGACTGATAACTCAATTTCAATAGATTCGCCACTCTTGTCGGCACAGGATAAGTTGGCTGTAATTATGGGCACCGAGGGTGATGGTCTTTCGCGCGAGACGATAGAGGCTGCCGATTATGTGGTGCGTATACCTATGTCTCATGGGGTCGATTCGCTTAATGTGGCTGCTGCTGCGGCGGTGGCTTTCTGGGAATTAAGGAAAAGAGAGTAACAGGGTTATTAAATTTTTAAATAAAATGAGGCTGTCGTAACATAAACTTGTCAGACAGCCTCATTTTGTATTTATTATTCTAATGTTTTTAGAATTTCTTCTATGACGTGTGGAAAATGTTCATACTCAAGTGCATGTACTTTTTCGGCTACATCGAGGGGTGTGTCACTTGGTAGCACAGGGCATTTTGCTTGGAAAAATGTCGTTCCGCAGTCGTAACGCTCGTCTATCAGGTGAATGGTTATTCCACTCTCGGTGTCGCCACATGCAACAACTGCCTCGTGTACGTGGTCGCCGTACATGCCTTTGCCGCCATGTTTGGGTAAAAGTGCGGGGTGGATGTTTACTATGCGACCGGGGTATGCGTCGATGAGTTTGGAGGGTACAAGCAACAGAAAGCCTGCAAGGACTATAAAGTCAATCTTGTATTTTTGCAGTGTGTCAAGCACTTTGTCGGCCTCGCGGAACTCTTTTCCTGTGACAACAACCGAGTCTATACTTAATTTTTTTGCTCTTTCGAGTACATAAGCGTCGGGATTGTTGGCAAGAATCAGTGATATTTCTACCTCTTGCGAGCCTTTGAAATAGTTGGCTATATTCTCGGCGTTGCTTCCCGAGCCTGATGCGAATATTGCAATGCGTTTCATCTTGTTTTTGTTTATTTTACGGGTATGATGCGTTTAAGTAACTCTTCGCCATAGGTTTTTGAGACAGGAATGTCTTTTAGTCCGGGGTAGTCTAACTCTATGAAAAGGTTCTCTTTTTCGCGGCGTAGAACTTTTATTTTGTCTATGTTTATCATGAATGAGCGGTGAGTGCGTACAACGCCTGTGTCGGCAAGCTGGATGCTTGTTTCTTTAAGTGTGGTGCGCACAAGTTGTTTTTTCAACTGCTCGTTCTTGAGATACCATATTGATATGTAATTGTCGGCCGACTCAATGTATAGTAAATTTTCTTTTGCTACGGTTAGTTGCAGTATGCCCCTGTCGTCGTGAAAAGAGATGAAGTAGGTGGCTTTGTTGCCGATGTTCTCTTCCATGATTGTGCGCAATTTTGCGTTTTTATCTTGGTAAGAGAGGTACATTATATATATGAGGTAGGGGATGAATAGTATGAATATGGTATTTTGCAACGCATTTTTGTATATTTCTATCGGGTCGCGTGACGCTCCGCCGTAACTGGTGATGAGCGCAAGCACGGTAAAGGCTGCCGATAACAGTGTCAACTCCACAAATATCCACATAATATATTTGATGATTGATATATCGTTTGTGGGCTTTTTTGAGTAATGATACATTATCAAACGGCTTATGGCGACTATGCTCATGCCCATTGTTACAAGTATGGTAGACCACAATAGGTATTCTGTGGCTGTGAATTTTCCTTTTGTCATCCACTCCTCGGAACCGAAGGGTTTGTAGATGTTTATGAATATGATGGCAAATATCGATACAAACAAAACCATGACAATCTGATTCTGTTTGGTAAGAAGATATTTAGGTAGTTTCTGGAATAGTATAGAGTTGTATTCGGCCATTTTTTTATGATATTTATCCTTGCAATTTTACGTTTGCAAAGATAATGTTTTTGCTCGAAGTATATGCAGGCGGGGCTTATGAATTAATGAATTTTATTGAATAAAAAAATCACAATAAATTTCTTATTGTGATTTTTTCATTACTTGTGTTTATTATGCTCCCTCGAAAGGGGCTTTTTATTAGAAACGGAAGTCTACACCTACTGTTGCGTTGTGTGTCTTGCGCTCGTAACGTGTCTGTGACTCCATGGCTGTGCCTGCATTTTTTACACAGTAGTCGGGAGCGTAGTTTGCATAGCAGTAACCGAAGTTAATGTCTATTTTGTCTGTGAGGCTGTATTTGCCGCCTACGCCTGTCATGAACGAGTCGTTGATGAATGCAAGGTCGCTTGTGTAGTTGTCGTTGATACCGAAGTTGCTGAACTGCACGCCTGCGCTCACAAGGAACTTCTCTGTTACCTTGAACTCTGCACCGAAGAGGTACTCAATGGTGTTGCGAGAGAGTTTCTTCATGTTGTCGCCACCCATGAGTGACTCAATTTTTGCATCTTTGTCGAAGTAGTAGTTCCAGCCGGCCATTATCTGAAGACGGGGAATTATCTGCCATGAACCTGCGAGGGTCAAAAGTGCGGGAGCGTCGCTACGGAGTTTGTTGCCGTCGGCAAAACCACCGAGGTTTTTAAGAGCGGGATTAGCTTCAATGGCTGCATTCATAATTGCGGGCTTAGTAAGGTCAAACTCATTTGTCTCGCCGTTATTCGTTTGAGAAAGTTTGAATGTATTTGTCTCATTCTCGACAGTTGTAACTGCACGAAACTCGTATTTTGCAGCAAAATTGAAATTACCGACTTTATAGTCTATACCTACTATTGGAGCAAATGCAATACCGCTCTGGTCAAGGTCGAGGTCAATTCCGAATACGGGAATATTGCCATTTGCTGTGGGCATTGATGCGCCTATGGTGCCCTCGTAGTTTGCCGATGTGTAGTTTCCACGTACACCTGCGTATGCCGATAGGTTATCGTTTATCTGGTAAGCTGCACCAAACTGCAATGCAAATACATATTGTGTAGATGTAAATTCGGAATGACCGGGAAGTTGTCCACCGGTTGCCATGCTTGCCAATCCATTGAAACTGGGAAGACCATCTGCAAATTCACATTTGCCGCCACCACCGGGAACTCCGAAGAAACCACTGAATGTCCAGTCGCCGGTTTTATATGCTGCCATGAATGTAGGCAGACAGGGAACATATACGTTACCCTCATATTTTTGATTCTTTTTCAGGTCGGTAGCATCGCGATCCTGCCATATCATCTGCCAGTTGGCCGAGAGGTGCCATCCATCCTGAAGGAATGCTGTTCCTGCGGGATTGAAATAAACAGCGTCAATGCCCAATGATGCGTAACGAGCAGGGTTGCGTACAAACGCTGCATGTTGGTTGGTGTTTGTGAGAAGACCGCCTGCAAATGATGTAAGAGCAAAGGCAGCCATGAAAATTGTCGTGAATAATTTTTTCATTTTTTCTTAATTTGAATTATTACTATTTCTTAAGACTGCACAAAGGTACGCCGTTTGTGCATTCCCGCCATACGAAATGTTCTTTTTAACATTTAAAATACTCAAAAGTACTTATGAATAGTATTAAAATACCTTATTGGGCGTTGTTTTTCTCTAATTTGTGTTAAGTAATTGTTTGAATTTCCACGAGAAATATATTTCTTGCTGTTTGTTTTTTGCGGCAATGATATAGTCGGGGGTGTTTACAAGGTTATTTATATTAATAAGGTAAATATAACCTCCGGTGGAGTTTGGGGTATAAGTTATATACTTTTTTTACATCCTGTTATTATTTGAGTGGTTTACACACAAAAAAACTCAAGTCTGATGACTTGAGTTTTTTTTGTGATCCCGACAGGATTCAAACCTGTAACCTTCTGATCCGTAGTCAGATGCTCTATTCAGTTGAGCTACGAGACCGTTTTTCGTTTGACGCTGCAAAGGTACGTCTTTTTTTTTATGTAGCAAATAATTTTGCTGTTTTTTTATGAATTTGTTTGTATTTTATTTTTTTTGTGAGTGTGGCGTTACTCTATGAATCGTTCGTTGAACATGAACCAACCTAATGTTAATCCGACTTTTATGCTTTTTTTGTGGGAACTGTAATAATCGGCCCATGCGGCAAGTGTCAGCGACGAGAATTTACAGGCTACGGTAAGTTCTGCTATGTATTCAATGTCTTTTAGGCGTTCGGTGTAGTATGAACCTCCATTGGGTTCTTCTTTTATTGTTTTGTAGGGGAAGAATCCGTACACTTCGCCGCGTATCTGCAAAATGTTGTTCATTTTATATACGGGCATTATTCCTAATGCTCCATATTGGTAGGCTCGGTATGCGGGGTTGTAGTTGAACAGGCTGTTCATTGTTGGGGTGAATGCGCCTGCTTGCATCATGGATGCTTGGTATGTTTCGCTTAGTCCGCGAGTGGAGTAGTATGCTTTGAGGTATGTTCCTAATGATAGGTTTTTTGCTATATTGTAGTAGTCTATGCGTGTGTAGCTCATTTGTAACCACGATTGGTTGTGTTTTTTTATTCCTTCTTCTTTGTGGCTGTAAAATTTTTCTTGGCCTGTAAATACTTGTGCTATAAGTGATTCGTAGAGGCCGTTTGTGGGGTAGGCTTTTGCGTCGAGTGTGTTTCCTTCGAATTTTATCAATCCTCCGAAAAGCCTCATCTTGTTTTTGTCTTGATGCGGCATTTCAAGGTCGATGTTGTTCGATGGAACATATTCATCCTTAATTTCGGCTACTCCTACGCCAAATTCGGCTTTTTGCCTCATGAGGAATGGCAGCGATATTTTCAGTTTGGCAAAGCTCTCGCGCTCTCTGTTTAGTACAATGTTGTTCTGCTCGGCGAACATGTAGTATTTGTTGTAATAGTTGATGATGGAGTGTGAGGCGGTAAGGCGCATTGAGACTGGCACGCCTATGCTGAAGTCGTGTCGTCCGCTCAGTTGGATGTTGTTGTATGCGTTACCTACTTGTCCGTCGAGTATGAATTCTTTTATTTGATATTTCAGGCTGCGATAGTTTACTCCGAAATATATTTGGTTGGATATTCCTGTGGATATTGCTCCGCCTACGCGCAGGGATAGGGGCTCGCGCATTTCTACGTCAAGATTGAGGGTGTATGTGCTGTCTTTTTCGTTGTATTTTGCGTGGGGTATCATAGAGGCTATGACATTGCCTGCGAGTAGCCTGAAGTATGCTTTTTGAAACTCTTTGTATGAAAATATTTCGTCATCTTCGTGGTGAAATTCGTCCTTGATGTATTTTTGTTTCTCTTTTGGGATGCCTGTAATCTCTATCTGTTTGAAACGAAGTTCGGGCATCTTGGCTTTGAACTTATTGCGCTTTTCTTTCAGTGTGGTTGCGCTTGTGCGTCTGTGTACGCGTTGTTTGATGCTGTCCATCAGTTCGTTGGTCTTCATGTAGCCGAGCTCGGAGAGTTTTTGGAGCTTGTCGAATTCGAGCAACGATATTTCGTCGAGTTTCATGTTTACGACAATGCCAACGGAGTCGGGTATTGTGTAGTTGCTTTTGTCCATTATGAGGTTCTCGAGTTGGCTCATCAGGTCGGACTCTTTGGGAAGCGGCGGGTTTTTGCTTACGACGCTGCCGATGATAAAGTCGGGGGTAAAGTCGTGTTGCATGACGTCGGCGGGGAAATTGTTGTATATTCCTCCGTCGTAAACAAGTATGCTGTCTTTTTTTATGGGTTTAAAGACAAAGGGGAAGGTCATGGAGGCTCGCACAGCATCGCTTAAGTCCCCATCGGAGTAGATTATCTGCTTTTTGTTGTAGACGTCAGAGGCTACGCATCTGAATGGTACCATAAGACTGTCGAAATTACTTTTGCATGCGGCATTTGCTGCCGAGAATATTTCGAGAAAGCCCAAGTTCATTTGTGTGGGGTCGATGAGGTTGAGTGTGGGCATTACCAATCGAATGGAGTCTTTGGTCTCTATTTTCAAGTTTAAAATGTCGGGACGTTCTTCGTTGCGTCTGAAGTAAAATATGTCGTCCTTACTCATCTTGCCGCTGTACCAACGTTTGAATTTTTCCGAGGCGATTATCTCTTCCATTTCTTCGGGAGTGTATCCCATTGCATAGAGCGATGCAATGATTGCTCCCATTGATGTTCCGGCAACGTAGTCGATGGGTATGTTGTTCTCTTCGAGTGCTTTGATTACTCCTATGTGGGCAAGACCGCGCGCTCCGCCACCGCTCATTACAAGCCCTACTTTCTGCGCCGTAGTGGTGGTGGAAAGTGTCAGTGTCAGGATAATCAAAAGCAGAATTCTTTTCATCGCTTTTTTAAAACAGTTTCTTAATTATCTTTTGCAAAGATGGTGCTGCATTTTTTCGCAATCTTTACATTTGCAAACTTACTAAAAAAAAAGTTTCTATTGTCTGTTTGAAATATTAAATATGTCTAAGAAACTGTTTAAATTTATGTCCTTTGAGATTTTTATAGCTCTTTTTTAGTATGTTTTTTCATTTATCAAAGGCGCATAGCGGGCTATGTAACTGCGAAAAAGGGAAAAACAGGCAAAAAAGGGCATAAAATGGCAAGTACTTCTCGCGGATAATGTAATAAACTTTTTGAAAGAAATTTATACAGATTCTATTAAATTCAAACTGTTTATAATACTTTTTATATGGTGTCAGGCATGTTTTTTATAGCGATGGAATCTCTTCGTCTGATGTTTCCTCCAGCCTGTCTTCCCACAAATAGTAACGTGTCTCTTTTACAACTATCCCTGTGAGCATTATCAGTGAAAAAAGGTTGGGAAGGGCCATGAATATTGCTGCGGTGGAGCCTATGTTCCACACAAGTTCCAGCGGCATTATGGCGCCAATGAATGTTGATAGCACCCAGCAGGTACGGAATATGTGAATGGCGCGGCGGCTTCTGTGTCCGATAAGATATTCTATTGCTCGTTCGCCGTAATATGTCCAACCGAGGATTGTGCTGAAGGCAAATGTGAACATTGCAATAGTAAGCAGATGATGGCCGATAGTCGGTATCTGTCTGAATGCGTCCTGCATGATAAGGTTGCTCGAATCGTCTGAACTGCTTATGCCGAGTGCGAGCATTGTGCTTACTGTTACAATGCCTGTGATGGTGCATACGACGAGTGTGCCCCAAAAGGTTGAGGTTGAGGACACGAGTGCCTGTCGCACGGGGTTGCGGGTCTTTGCTGCTGCGGCGATGATGGGTGCCGAGCCCATTCCCGACTCGTTGGACAGCAAGCCTCGGCTTACGCCGTATTGCAATGAGAGCATAAGTCCGCCGACTACGCCGCCACCTACGGCTTGTGGTTCGAAGGCTGACTTGAAAATTAAAATTATTGCCTCGCCCAGATATTCGAAATTAATAACAATAAGTATCGTGCAGCTTACAACGTATATAAGTGCCATAAAAGGGACAAGCTTTTCGCATACGTTGGCAATGCCTTTCAATCCGAAAAATATTACGGCTCCAACGAGGCCGGTTAGTATCGTGGCGGTCAGGTAAATGTCTATGTTGTATGAATTTTTCAGAGTTTCTGATATTGCGTTGCCTTGTATGAAATTGCCTCCGCTGAAACTCATTATCAGTGTGAATATGCAGAATATTGTTGCAAGCAGGGGTTTGCCGAGGCCTCGTTGCAGTACGTACATGGGGCCGCCGGCAATTTTTCCGTTACGTCGTTTCACGCGGTATTTAATTGCCAAAAGTCCTTCGGCGTATTTTGTCGCCATTCCCAGAAAACCTGTCAGCCAGCACCATAGCACGGCACCCGGGCCTCCTATAAGTACGGCTGTTGCAACTCCTACAATGTTTCCGGTGCCTATGGCTCCGGCGAGTGATGTTGCGAGAGCTGCAAATTGGCTCACTTCGCCATCAGAGCCTTTGTCTTTGGTGACAGATAGCTTAATGGCTCTGAACAGGTGCTTTTGCGGGAAACGCAATCTTAGTGTCAGATAAAGATGTGTGCCTAAAAGTATTGTAAGCATAGGCCACCCCCATAATACATCGTTTATTTCTTGTACCCAAATGTTAAGGGCATCGAATGTGTTTGCTATTCCTAATCTTATTATTTGAAAAATTTCCACTGTTTATTTATGTTTATGTGTTTCCTTAATCGTGTTTTTCTTTTTGAAGTGATAGTATACTCAAAAAGAGTTTGCAAAATTAAAGATAATTCCATTTTTATGCAAGCAACCTATTCAATATTGTATATTTAGAAACTGTTTAAATTTCTAAAAAAAAGTTTTTATATAGAAATTGCATCGTTTGTTTCGTCATTTTTTTGAATATAAAAAAATTGGCGATATAAATTTAAACAGTTTTTAATAATAAAAGTTTTTTCTTAAAAGTTGCTCTTTGCAAACTAATCTGTCAGCTTTTTTTGTACTTTTGCACGTCGAAACGCAAAATGCGTTTTTTTTGTTGTTTTTTGAGTTTATAATAAAGAATGTCAGCAACGTATAAGATATTTATTGTATCTCTATTGGTGATTTTTACTTCATGCAGTAGTTTCGTACCGCTCGAACGTGCCGATTACGCGCGTTCCGACTCGGCACTTGTTGCATATTTACGCAGTGAAAATATAGAAGTTACCGATAGTAACAATATTGAGTTTCTCAATGGCGGAAAAGAGAAATTCCCTCGTCTTTTCGAGGATGTACGCAATGCAAAAAAACATATTCATCTTGAATATTTTAATTTCAGAAATGATTCGTTGAACGAGATTCTTATTTCTCTGCTTGCCGAGAAGGCTGCCGAGGGTGTCGAGGTGCGTGCGCTGTTCGATGCTTTTGGAAATGCATCGAACAATCGTCCGCTCAAGAAACGCCATCTTGAAGAGATACGTGCCAAGGGCATTGAAATTGTCAAGTTCGACCCTCTGAGGTTCCCTTGGTTGAATTATGCTTTTTCGCGCGACCACAGAAAGATTGTTGTCATTGACGGAAAAATAGGATATACGGGTGGAATAAATGTTGCCGATTATTATGTAGATGGTCTCGAAGGTATTGGCAAGTGGCGCGACATGCACGCGAGAGTCGAGGGTGAGAGTGTTGCCAAACTGCAAGATATTTTCCTTGCAATGTGGAACGAAGAGACAGGGCAGAATGTGGGTGGCAACAGTTATTACCATGTGAACGGCGCACGGATAGGCGATGTAGATATTGCGGTTGTGGACCGTTGGCCCGGAAAAAATCCCAAGCAGATGCGTCGTATATATGCCAATGCCATTAATGCAGCGAAAGACAGTATACAGCTTATTAATCCCTATTTCGTGCCGACACCCATCATTCGCAAGGCGTTGAAAAAGGCTGTCGCCGATGGTGTTAAGGTGGAAATTATGATTTCAGAAAAGTCGGATATTCCTTTTACTCCCGAGGCCTCTTATCACGTGGGTTATATGCTTGCCAAATTGGGTGCCGATGTTTATTTGTATAATGGCGGGTTCAACCATTCGAAGATTATGAGTGTCGATGGTAAATTTTGTACCGTAGGCTCTACCAACCTCAACAGCCGCAGCCTTTTCTACGACTATGAAGATAATCTTTTCATTTTTGACGAGAATGCAACCTCGGATATGTTCAAACTATACAATGCCGACAAACGCGAGAGTTATAAACTTACACGCGAAGTGTGGAAGAAACGTTCGGCATGGAAAAAGTTTTGCGGATGGTTGGCCAATCTGATTACTCCATTCATTTAATGCGGTTATTGTAAAAAGCCTGTTTCTTAAATAACGTTAGTTCGGTATAATTTTAAATGTTTCTTTATTATGGTGCTTGAGGGTTCTTTTTCTTTATAGTTTTTTACCCTTATAAGCAGTTGCTATTTGAACGGTTGTCGTTTTTATTATGTACTTTTTGTGCCGACAAAAAGTACCAAAAAGCTCTGCGCATGG
>CAZXIQ010000028.1:0-12486 GCA_964640785.1 uncultured Bacteroidaceae bacterium
TTCGTATAAGTGGGGCGCACCTTGTCGGTGTAAAGTTCGGCGTGAAAATAGGGCTCGGCATACTGCACACGGTCTACATTCTGCCCGGGAGCATACGGGTCGGTAAGTTCGAAACGTCGGTACTCGTTTCCGGCCTTGAAAATAAGCTGTTCATTGTAGACATACTGCAACGCAGTACTTGTTGTATATGTGGGTTTTATGCCACTGACACAATTATCGGGACGACGATTCTGATAGATTACAGGCTTAATATCCGTCGATGGAGACATTATATTGTACCCCTCATAATGAACGTCGAACGATAGCTGTTGATGCGACACATTTGTATCAATATCTGTGTTTCCGCTTATTTTTGCCGACACACGCAACTTGGGAGCAAGTACGGCAAATGCAAACACAGCGACAGGCGCATCACTATTTTCATCGTCGAAAATCTCTATTTTATAATTTCCCGAAACTTTCAGACGTACATCCTCGTTGGGGATTGAAAATTCATAATGAGTGTATAGCTGTGTGGTGCTTACCGAATTTTCCCAGTCATCGATGGGACGGTCGTTAAAACCATCTATATAATCTATTGCATGCAGGTCCGAAGGAGCCCAATCGGCATTGCAATGTGTTATGCGATAAATAAAGCGTTTGTACGTATGCGACAATTCGTCGAATGAAAAAACAAGTTCATCGTCGCTACCGAGTGTAATTACAGGCGGCCTTGCCCAATCATCGTTTAGCACCATCTGCAAGGATGAAATATTGCGAGTGTACGACCTTGCAAATTGAGCCTGAACTGCAAGGAGTGATGAAAGGAAAAGGGTTATTAATAAAAACTTTCGCATCTTGTCTATCTGAATATTCGCATACTATTATCATTCGGACGACGAATGTGCAACATTCTTGCAAGTTCGGGAACAAGCACATTTACAGGTGTCGCCTCTTTTATATACTCGGGTTCTACTCCACTGCCAAAGAGAACCATAGGAAAGTTCACTGCCCCGCGACGCACAAGGTTCGAGGCCGAGGCTGCATGTTTCGCCATGTGCCAACCGGGCATCAGACGCAACCATATATCACCCGAACACGAAGAGTTGTAACCATTCTTCACATACTGAAGTTCGGGGCTGAGCATTCCGCCGAGACGATAAATGGTAAACACATCCTCGACACCATCGACACTCATCAGAAACTCCACTGCGTGTGATATTACATCGAGCTTGTCGAGCTGCATCTGCTCTATCAGTTTGCGGTTGAGATATATTTGCGAATTGTAATATTGCTCGACATATTTTGCTTTGCCGAATATAGCACCAAGATAGACATCGAGCAGAGCCGCCACTCGGTCGATGTGTACAAGGCCCGAAGGTATTTTGTATATAGAATCGTTTGTCTCGCCCTCGACGACGTAACCTGTGGAAGAGAGACACACTAATACATTTTTCATTCCCACACGTTTGTCAAGCTCTTTCAAGAGGTCCGAAATATTTCCGTCGAGCTTGGAATATATGTCTTGCACCTCTATGGGACGGTCGTCCATAGGGGCACTTTTATAATTTCCGGCATAATAGGTGACGGCAAGATAATCGGGAATGTCGTCGAGACCCATCTTTGTGCCATAGAGACAACTGACTGCCATGTCTGTAATTTCATCATTCATACATGCACTTGTCTTATACTCGGCAATATTTGTTTTTCCGTCAAAAGTGTATTTAAAAGGAACAGGAGCCTCCTCGCCAAAATTTTCATATATTTCGGTGGGGAAAGTGGGTGTCCATTCACTTTTTGAATCTTTTATGCCTTTGTTTTTTGCATCGGCCCAAACAGGAAACTGGCCATAATATGACGAAGAGCACCATTTTCCCGTTTCGTTGTTTTTCCACAGAACAACGTCTGCCGCATGTCCACCCGAAAGGACAGCAACATCAGCGTCGGGGGCAATGGCACAGACTATGGACTTGCCGCGTGTGGCACGTTTCATTTCGTCGGAGAGCGATATTGCTTTCAGCTTCGACGGAGCGACAGCCTCGGATGTATTAATTCCCTTGTATGCAATGTCCTCGGTACAATCGACCAGACGAAGAGAATTTCTGTCGAGCCAACGTGACGCTACAATTCCGTTTACATAGGGATTGGTACCCGTTGTGAGTGTTGCCATTGCCGAGGCACGGTCGATACTCTCGAATGCGTAGTATCCATTGGAGTAGAAACGCCCACCCTTTAAAAGTCGTTTAAAGCCTGTCTCGGAATAGAGCCCGTCAAATTCGTGTAAAAAGTCGGAGCGTAACTGGTCGATGGTTATCATCACCACCAATTTTGGTGTCTGTATCGTATCTTGCGCCTTGATGTTAAGCATCATGGCCATTAACATGCAAAATAATAATCTGAATTTCATTTTCGTGTATGTGTAATATATAAAGAACGTACTAACAATGTGGTTGCAAACATGTATATTGCCGCCGGAACATATTGTGGAATAAACGGCGATAGTATCAGGAATTGCACTACCATGATTGTCTGCATCCACATTATATTCTGTTTGCGATGTTTCATTATGTTATATACATATATAGGTAACAACAACAATGGCAATGGATTAAAGAGTAACACCAACATATTGCTGCCAACCGTCGGATGTACAGAAAATAGCACCATAAATGTTATTAATGCTCCGGCTGTGCCTTGCAGCAAAAGAAGTACAACATCGACTATCCAGAATAATTTACCCTTGCGACACTCTACATACGTCATTGCAACGATTAACAGCAGAAGTAATGCAAATATCAGATTGGGGGTAAAAAAGATTGGAGCAACGTCACCCTTATCAAAAGGCTCTAAAAGGTTGTTTGTACGAGCAACCAACGAAACAACACTATCGCCATCGACAGCTATAACAGCGGTTGAAAAATCGCGTTTCAAAGTAGAGGGAATAAATTGCATGACACGCGCACCGGGTGCAGCATCCGCTTCGCTGCCAAGCAATAAATCTATTCCGAAACTGTACCAAGGAGACACGGCCGTAAAACGGTGAACCGCCTCGCGAAACGTAGAACTGTCGTCACAAACTGCATACTCGACGGCACCGCCACCAATGGCAAGAGCCTCTTCTATAATATCGCGTGCCTTTGTTGTGCAGTTATTATAAAAATAATTATAACGATACACTCTGTTTGCCGGATGATAATTATCGCGCAACAAAGCAAAAAGCCTGTTTTGTTGCAACGAGTCAAGAGCAAGCACTTGCTCTGTCATCCCCGAGCCGCGCATAGCATATTCCTGAATAAAATAGGGATATTCAACTACTCCCAACATATAATCAGTCTCGCCAAGAACAAACTTTGCAACAAATCCCGGCTCGGAAAAATCAAACACTCCGTAATTAAAGACAAGGTCGAGTTTTTTGTCAGGATTGCAATAACGCAAAGCCGTATGACCGAAAAAGGCGTAAACCTCGTCACCCGGAGAGCATGTAAGCAGACTGACAAAGGAATTCTCGGCACTTTTCACACCATGCAAAGGGGCAAAAAACACCGTAAAAAAACAGAATATCGAAATAAAATAACGACTCATTTAAAAAAAAATCATAAACAGCAAGGCCTACTACCCTGCTGCAAATTAATTGCAAACATAACAATAAATTTTGAATAAACAGAGAACTGTTTAAAGTTTATTAGGAAACTATCCGATAATAAAAAAAGCCGGTAATTCGTATCAACATACAAACTACCGGCCCTTACATCAGGTTATTAATCTAAGAAACTGTTTGAATTTCTAAAAATTAGCACATTATTTTTCAACAAATGCCCTTTTCAAATCTTGTGAAATATTAATTATAAAGTCACCCATTCTTTCAAGTTCGTTCACAACATCCATATAGTAAACGCTTGTTTGGTAATTCTTTCCACCATCCTCAATCTCTTCAATCTCAGTGTCACGAAGATTATTTCTCAAATTATTTATACGGTCCTCGGCATTGTAAGCATTAGAAATATCGACAAGCGTTCCTTTGTGAGCCGCATCAAGGTTCTCAAGCATCGCCACATAAGCCTCATCAACAGCATCGACCATATTCTCGAGTTTCTTGATGGTCTCAGCATCGAACTTCTTCTTGTGAATGTTTCTTCGTGAAAGAATGCGGCTGACAGCCTCTCCCGAATCGCCAAGCGACTCAAGCTCACCTATAATCTTATACATTGCCTTAACCTTCACAGAGGTTGCCTCGCTAATGTCACCCACAGAAACAGCATTAAGGAATGTAGCAATTTCATAATCTATTCTATCGGAAATCTCTTCATACTTAACCAATTTCGTGCGCAGTTCTTCAAATTTATCAGAGTCATTCTCGCTAATAATCATTTTAGCGTAGCCCAACCCCTTTCTTGAAATTTGTGCAAAGTGTATAATCTCATCAAAAGCCTGCTCGGTTGCAAGTTCGGGTGTAGCCATAGGTCCGGCAGAGATATATTTAAGTGTAAATACCTCCTTTTCTTGATTTTTAGGAGCTTTAATAATCCATATTACAGCCTTCTCAATATACTTTATAAACCACACAAGAATAAAAGTATTGATTGTATTAAACAGAGTATGCAACATAGATAGTCCGTACAAAGCAGCCGTACCTTCGGGCGAAGTGGGAGCGCTCACAACAAAACCCTCTGCTGCGGGGTTGGGCAAGCCGAAAAGTTCTATAATACCACCCACAAGTGCAAGGAAAGGTTTAAAGAATATCAAAGCCCATACAACACCGAACACATTAAAAATCGTATGCGACATTGCAGCTCTCTTGGCCTGAGTATTTGCAACCGCAGCAGCAATATTGGCTGTGATAGTTGTACCTATATTCTCGCCCAGCACCATTGCGCATGCCATATCAAACGGTATCCACCCCATACTGAGCATAATAAGCGTAATAGCCATTGTTGCCGACGACGACTGAAGAACCAATGTAAGCGCCGTACCAAAAGCCAAGAAAATCAACACCGAACTAAAGCCATGACTCGACCATGTTGTAACAAATTCAAGTACCTCGGGCGTCTCGTTCAAGTCGGGTACAGAATCTTTCATAAACGAAAGACCTATGAAAAGAAGCGAAAAACCTACAATAAACTCGCCTATATTCTGTCTGTTATTCTTCTTCGAATTCGAAAAAAGAAAGCCCAACGCCATAAGCGGAACGGCAAGAATTGAAATATCTGCCTTAAAACCGAGCCACGAAACAAGCCATGCTGTTACTGTGGTACCGATATTGGCACCCATAATAACACCTATCGCCTGTGCAAGTGTAAGAAGCCCCGCATTAACAAAACCAACAACCATAACCGTTGTTGCCGATGATGACTGAATGACACTCGTAATACCAAGACCTGTCAATACACCTTTAAAAGGATTAGATGTCATAGCGGACAAAAAGCCGCGCATCTTATCACCCGATGCTTTCTGAAGACCGGAACTCATCATGTTCATACCATACAAAAACATGCCCAATGCTCCAAAAAGCGTAAAAATCTGAAGAATCTCCATAGTAAAAAATTATTTCAAGATTATAGCAATTATATATTACTTTTATGATTTTAATATTCAAAATTTCCGCGCGCAACCAAAATTGATGTTACGCCTATTTAAGTAAATAGAAGATAAGCCTGCAATATGTCCCTCACAATAGAATTGCGACCTTACAACTCACAACGTCTCTCTTCGGAAACTATTAATGACTGACGAAAAACGAAACTATTACGGACAAGAAGTATAACCTTTGTTATTGGCTCAATTAACTCATTAAGCAACAACCTTTTGCCGTAGTTTTTTTTTGTTTCTATACCCTTTATAAAAATGTAGAACAGCTAAATGATAAGTTTACCAATCCTGATAAATCTTTTATCAAGATTGACAAACGTAGAATGAGGGCTTAAAGATTCCTGATAAGTACTATTTCCGACACCGGTATTTGCAACTTTACCGGCTTTTATGAATTCAAAAAAATTTTTATATGCTTTATTACTTGTTCTTTTATTCGTACTATGCAGACGATGAATATTGGTCGTAGACGTACGACGCGGAAGATAAAAATCAGAATCTGATGTAGAAGAATCGAAATAGTAATATACAAATTCAGAGGTACAAATTTCAGATGAAACATCCGAGACTGCTGAATTCAAACTACCCATACCGCAAACAAAGATAGCTGCAAGCGATACAAACAAAATAAGATAGTTTTGTATATTTTTCACAATTAGTAATAATTCGGTGTACAAAGATATACAAAGGTAGACGAAGAACAAAATTATTTTATTTATTTTTTAACAGAATCACAGCCTTTTTTTGACAAAATACACAAAAGACGCCTTTTTGTGCATTTTGTGATTATATAATTTGTACATTGCGAAAAAATGAACTACCTTTGCACAAACAATTTAGAACATTCCGAATATGAAAAAGACATTAGTAGATTTATTCGAGAACTCTGTAAAGACGTATCCCAACAACACTTTCTTGTTGGAGAAAAAAACAAAGAAGTTTGAACCCACAACCTACAAAGAGACACAGAAACTTGTGTACCGCTTAGGTGCAGGTCTTCAGGCATTAGGTATAAAGAAAGGCGAGACAATGGCACTTCTCTCCGAAGGTAGAAACATGTGGATTATAGGAGAATTGGCCATGTTCTATGCAGGCGCAATAAACGTTCCCTTATCTATTAAGTTAGAAGAGAGCAACGACCTTTTGTTCCGTTTGATACACGGAGACGTTCAATATATAATGGTATCCGGCCAACAACTGAAGAAGATTCGTCTTATAAAAGACAAACTTCCTTTGTTGAAACACATTATAGTATTCGACGAGCCCATTGACAATATAAAAACACTCGAAGAGAAAGAAATTACCATAAGCGATGTAAACAAGATGGGCGACAAGTTCCTTGCCGAACACACAATGGAAGAATTTCTCGCCGTTGCAAACTCATTGCAGAACGACGACTACGCAACCATCACATACACCTCGGGCACAACAGCCGACCCCAAAGGCGTGGTGCTGACACACCGCAACTACACAGCAAACGTAGAGCAAGCATGCACACTTGTGGATATTAACGAGACATGGCGCACACTTATCATACTACCCCTTGACCACTGTTTCGCACACGTAGTAGGATTCTACATCATGCTATCAAAAGGCGCAACGGCAGCAACTGTACAGATAGGCCGTACACCGCTCGAAACACTTAAGAACATTCCCGCCAACATCAAGGAGGTGAAGCCCAACTTTATTCTCAGCGTTCCTGCACTTGCAAAAACATTCAAAAAGAACATCGAGAAAGGAATTGCCGCAAAAGGCGACAAAGCTGTAAAAATGTTCGAGTTTGCACTAAAAGTAGCGCAAGCATACAACGGCGAAAGCAGCAGAGAATCAAAAGGAATGCGCATATTCCTGAAACCCCTTGTAGCACTTTTCGACAAAATACTATTCTCTAAAATACGTGAGAACTTCGGTGGCGAACTACGTTTCTTCATCGGTGGCGGTGCATTGCTCGACAAAGACCTTCAGAAATTCTACATGGCAATAGGAATGCCTATGTTCCAAGGCTACGGATTGAGCGAGGCTACCCCCGTAATATCGTCAAACGGCCCCACCCTGTTCCAGTTAGGTTCAAGCGGCAAGCTCGTACAGCCCATCGAACTTAAAATCTGCGACAGCGATGGTAAAGAACTACCCACAGGCGAGAAAGGCGAAATTGTCATAAAAGGCGAAAATGTAATGGCCGGATATTGGAAAACCCCCGACTCGACAGCAGAGACAGTACGTAACGGCTATCTTTACACTGGAGACCTCGGATATATGGGCAAGGACGGATTGTTATACGTTCTTGGACGTTTCAAGAGCCTGCTCATAGGTAGCGACGGAGAAAAATACAGCCCCGAAGGCATTGAAGAGGCAATGGTACAACTCTCTCCCTGCATCGACCAGATAATGCTGTACAACAATCAATCGGCCTACACAACAGCGCTTATCGTTCCCAACAAAGAGAAACTTAAAGACATTATAAAGGCACAAGGTCTTACATTCGAGAGCGAAGAAGGCAAAAAAGCAGCCATCGCCGAGATTGAAAAAGAGGTAAACGCGTTCAAGAAAGGCGGCGAACACGCAGCTCTCTTCCCCGACCGTTGGTTACCCAGCACCTTTGCCATACTGCCCGAGCCCTTCACCGAGCAGAATCAGATGATAAACAGCACCATGAAGATGGTACGTGGCAAGATAGAGAAAGCATACGCCGACCGCATAGAGCACCTCTACACAGCCGAGGGTAAACAGATTAACAACCCCGAAAATATTAAATCCTTAGGATAAAAAACTGAAAAAGAAAGCATCGGCTCTCACCTTACACTAACAAACGATAAGGTGAGAGCCGATGCTTTTTTCAATAACACTACCATTGTCAAAAAAAAGAAGAAACAACATTTACACATCATAAAAAAAGTCGGTTCAATATATTACTGCATATTTATTTATGGTGATAGAGGGTGCTTTCTCTTTATAGCTTATATTTTACCTTTATAAGTAGTTGCTATTTGAAAAGCCTTTATTTCTATTCTCTTCTTTGTCGCACAAAGAAGCAAAAAGCGTGCAAGCGAGTAAGTGGAAGTTTACTTACACTTGCAACGAGCGCAGCCGCAGCTCGCCGAAGGCAATTTATTCTGCGCTGTTTCTATCCTTACTTTCGGGCGCCGAAAGTAAGGATAGAAACAGCAACCTGTGAATTTGCAACAAAAATCAAGGGTAAAATAAACTACAAAGAAAAAAGAATCCTCAATCACCACACTAAAAGAAATATTAAAATATACCGCACTGACAATAAAAAACCAAGCACATATAAATATCTTTAACAAATTGTTAGGAATAAATAGAAAAAAATCAGTAACTTTGCAGTCCCAACAACCGACAAGCAAATTGAATCTAATAATTGACATAGGCAATAGCAGTTGTAAATCGGCACTATTCGAGGATGGAGCAATTAAAGAATTCCACAAAGGGAGCAACAAATTCATAGAAACTCTCGACGAATGGAATCAAATTTACAAAATAGACAGAGCCATAATATCATCAGTTATTGAGATTCCTGAAAGTATTGCCCAACAGTTGGGGGCCTTGTCGTGTCCATATACATATTTTAATGTAAAAACAAAATTACCCATTAAAATATTGTATAAAACACCGAACACATTAGGCGCCGACCGCATAGCAGCAGTAGTAGGCGCACAAAGCCAAGCACCACAAAAAGACATATTGGTGATAGACGCCGGCAGTGCCATCACATACGATTTTCTTGACGCACAAGGAAATTACCACGGAGGTAACATTGCCCCCGGCATCAGAATGCGCCTTGCCGCACTGCACCTGCAAACAGGAAAATTACCGCTCGTATCCCCCGAAGGAGAAACACCGGCAATGGGATACGATACAGAAACTGCCATACGCAGCGGAGTTATAAACGGAATAAAATACGAAATTGAAGGATATATTTCCAACATAAGTAAAAAATATCCCTCACTTTTGGTTTTTTTAACGGGAGGAGACGAAAAAACTTTGATTAATAGCATAAAAAATCGCATCTTTGCCGACGAATTCCTTGTCTTGAAAGGACTAAACAGAATTTTAACCAACCATGACACCGAATAAAAGACTACTATTCATCATATTGACAACCTTTATAAGCCTCTTTGCGCAGGCCGAGAATGGAATAAACTCCCCCTACTCACGTTTCGGGCTCGGCATTTTGTCCGACCAAAATTTAGGCGTTAATCGTCAAATGGGAGGGTTAGGATACGCCTTACGCGACAAAAGCTACATCAACCTGCTCAACCCCGCAGCCGTGTCGAGCGCAGACAGCACAACAATGATATTCGAAGGCGGCTTTTCGTTTCAGAATGGTAATTTCAAAGAAAACGACGCAAAGATAAACGCCAAAAATGCAAGTTTCGACTATCTGGCAATGAGTTTCCGCCTGAAGAAAAATCTTGGAATGGCAATAGGTATACTCCCCTACTCCAATGTAGGCTACTCATTCAGCAGAAACGAAACATACCTGAGCCCCGATGGCGACACAAACGGAGCATTCAGCAGCATATACAAATACAATGGCAACGGAGGCCTCACACAGCCATTCATCACAATCGGTTGGGGCATTACCGACAACCTGTCGGTGGGAATCATGGCAGCCTACCTCTATGGAGACATAAGTCACAGCGTAAGTAACGAATTTACCGACAACAACATAAGTAGCAGAACACGCCAATACAACCTTAATGTATCGAACTACAAAGCCGACATTGGCCTTCAATACAGCAAGAAAGTATCGGACAAGCACAGCTACACTATCGGAGCCATATATTCGTTTGGGCACGACCTTAACGCCGACGCACAACTTATAGAACGCAAAATAACAAGCGGAACAGCCGAATACAGCGACACTGCAAGTTTCAAAAACGCATTCAAACTCCCCCACACATTCGGTCTGGGATTCACATACACATACAAAGAAAAGTGGACATTCGGAGCCGATTACACATTCCAGAAATGGGGAAATTCATCGTTCTTCGGCGACAACACAGGCAGCGACCGCAGCAAAATATCGCTCGGAGTAGAATACAACCCCAACAAAATATCACGTAACGTACTTAAACGCACACGCTACCGCGCAGGCCTTTACTACGCCGAGCCATATACCGAATTCAACGGAAAACAAGGGTGCGAAGAGTACGGAATAAGCGCAGGATTCTCCCTGCCCATGACAAGCAACAACAACATGAACAACAACAGAAGCCTGTTGAACGTGTCAGGACAATTCGTCCGCATAAACCCCAAGACCGACGGAATGATAACCGAGACCTATCTGCGACTGAACATAGGTATCACATTCAACGAATTCTGGTTCTTTAAATCGAAAGTAAATTAATCAATCATTATAAACAAAACCATGAAAAAACAGTTCCTTTTAATTGTATCGTTATTGGCAGCCGTTGGCACATTTGCGCAGAACGGAATAACCAACGCTTACCGTTTCGGTCAGGGCGAAGACAGTCTCAAGTGCATAAACGCCATAAGCGTTTATAGCTTAAATCTTCAGAACAAAAGCTACGCCGAGGCCTATCCTCATTGGAAAGAGGTGTTTACCAACTACCCCGTAGCACGTGTAGACACATACACAAAAGGCGAACAGCTATTGAAAGCTCTTATTGCAGCAACAACAGACGAAGCAAAAAAAACAGAATATATAAACGAACTGATGGGAGTGTACGACCAGCAGATAAAATACATTGACAAACTGCAAGAAATAACAAAAACACCCCTTTCGGCCGGAGCAGTTCTTGGCAAACGTGCACTTGCCTACATTTCTTATGTACCCAAGGCATCACTCGACTCGGCCTACAACATGTTGTCAAAATCGGTAAACATGGAAAAAGGAATGTCCGAGTACATCATAACACAACAGTTCATGAAGATGTCTGCTCAAAAGTACAAAGCCAACAAAGCCGGTCACGGAGAGCAGATTATCCAAGACTATCTTGACGCATCGACCTACGTTGTAGAGGTACTCGACAAATACAACGAAAGAATCGAGCACTACGAGAAAAAATATAAAGAGACAAGCGACCCCAAAGACAGCATCCGCGCAAACGGCTACGGCAAAATGATTGACGCAGCACGTATCGCCCGCAGCAACATCGACGCATACTTCATCAACAGCGGAGCAGCATCTTGTCAGGACCTCGACACAATCTACACTCCCAAAATCGAAGCAAACAAAGACAACATCGAGTACTTGAACAAGGTCATCAACGTAATGGGCATGCTCAAATGTACCGAGCAGGATGCTTACTTGACAGCATCGGAATATGCACTCGCCATCAACCCCACATCAAAATCGGCAATGGGTGTAGGTTTCCGTTATTTCAAGAAAGGCGAGGCAGACAAAGCTATGGAGTTGTTCGACCAAGCAATAGAGCTTGAGACAAGTGTTACCAACAAAGCCGAAATGTGCTACAAGGCAGCCGTAGCAAATTACAGCCTTAAGAAATATGCAAAAGCTCGCGAATATGCACAAAAAGCTATTACGCTCAACTCGAAATACGGAGCGCCTTACATTCTTATCGCACAGTGCTACGCAGCGTCACCCAACTGGCACTCAGACGCTACAATGAACAAATGTACATTCTTTGCAGTACTCGACAAACTGAACCGTGCAAAGGCAGTAGACCCCTCGATTGCAAAGGAGGCACAGAAATTCATCAATTCTTACAGCACACACACCCCCAAAGCAGAAGACCTCTTCTTCCTTGGTTACAGCAAAGGCCAGACAATCACTATCGGTGGATGGATAAATGAAAGAACTACAATCCGTTAATACAATAACTAAATACCTACGTACAACAATCGCTCTATCGGCGATTGTTGTACTATTTTCTCTTCTTTCGTGCAGCGGCGAAAAGAAAAGTGTTGCCGCCC
>CAZXIQ010000029.1:0-12140 GCA_964640785.1 uncultured Bacteroidaceae bacterium
TTGTTGCAGTTGAAAAACGGAGCTTATGTAAAACATAATGCTCCGTTTCTATTATAATTATTTTGCTGAAAGCATCTCATTCATCGAGGCTGCTGCTTTGCGTCCGTCGCCCATGGCGAGAATAACAGTAGCTCCGCCTCGTACAATATCGCCGCCGGCAAATATGGTTGGTATTGACGATTGCATCTTCTCGTTTACTGCAATGGTGTTCTTGCGTCCAAGCTCCAAGCCCTCTACCGATGTTGGAACAAGGGGGTTGGGCGAAACACCTACGCTGACAACAGCTGTGTCAATGTCGATGTACTCTATTGCGCCTTCGATGGGTACGGGTGAACGGCGTCCCGATGCGTCGGGCTCGCCAAGTTCCATCTTCTGAAGAACAATCTGCTTGACGCATCCATTTTCGTCGGCAATGTACTCTATGGGGTTGTGCAGGGTGAGGAATTCAACGCCCTCTTCTTTAGCATGCTTAACCTCTTCGAGACGTGCAGGCATTTCAGCCTCGGAGCGACGATAGATAATCATTGCCTTTTCTGCTCCCAATCTCAAAGCTGTTCTTACAGAGTCCATAGCTGTGTTTCCGCCGCCGATGACCGCAACACGTTTGCCTATTCTCATGGGTGTGTCGCTCTCGGGGTTCGAGGCATCCATCAAATTCACGCGGGTAAGATATTCGTTAGATGACATTATGTTTATTGAATTTTCCCCGGGAATATTCATAAAGTTGGGCAATCCTGCACCCGATGCAACGAATATACCTTCGTAGCCATCCGATTCAAGGTCGGCAATGGAAAGTGTCTTTCCTATTACACAGTCTTTTACGAATTTTACACCCATTTCTTCGAGGTTTTTAATCTCAACATCTACAATGGCATTTGGCAGACGGAATTCGGGAATACCATATTTCAGCACGCCGCCAATTTCGTGAAGAGCCTCAAATACGGTAACCTCGTAACCTAACTTTGCCATGTCGCCAGCAAAGGATAGTCCGGCAGGGCCCGAACCGACAACTGCAACCTTCTTGCCGTTTGATGGTGCAACTTCGGGTACGGCAGTTTCTCCATTCTCGCGTGCATAGTCGGCTGCGAAACGCTCCAGTGCGCCGATGGCAACAGCTTTTTTACCCATCTTTAGGTGCATACATTTTGACTCGCACTGTTTCTCTTGCGGGCACACGCGGCCACATACAGCAGGCAATGAACTTGTCATTTTCAGCACCTTTGCAGCCTTGCCGAACTCTCCGCGCTCTATGTTCTTTATGAACGAGGGAACGTTTATGCTTACAGGGCAGCCCTCCATACATGTGGGGTTTGCACAGTCCAGACAACGTTGTGCCTCGGTGAGTGCCATTTCTTCGGTAAGTCCTGTGTTTACCTCCTCGCGTAGTTTGGTTGCACGATATTTTGCGGCAAGCTCGGGCATCACACAACGCTCAATGTTGGTTCTGTCCTTTGCCTTAATCTTTGCACGAAGAGCCACGCGCCATTCTGCGTTTCTGTCGGTAAGAACCTCTTCCTCGCTCTGTGGAGCCGACTTGCAGTTGTGTGTTTTGTTGTATTTCTCAATCTCATCACCCTCTACATCTTTGAATGCTGCAAGGCGTTTGAGCATTCCGTCAAAGTCTACCTTGTGGCCGTCAAACTCGGGGCCGTCCACGCAAACGAATTTTGTTTTTCCATCTACCGTCACACGGCAGGCGCCGCACATTCCTGTTCCATCGACCATGATGGTGTTGAGTGAAACTTCTGTGGGGATGTCGTATTTTTTTGTCAACAGGCATACAAATTTCATCATTATGGCAGGGCCTATGGCGAAACATTTGTCTACTTTCTCGCGTCTGATGACACGCTCTACGCCTTCGGTCACAAGGCCTTTGTCGCCATACGAGCCATCGTCGGTCATTATAATAACCTCGTCCGATACGGCACGTACCTCTTTTTCAAGAATTATAAGTTCCTTGCTGCGTCCGGCAAGTACCGAAATTACTCGGTTGCCTGCTTTTTTAAGTGCAGTTGCAATGGGTAGCATGGGGGCAACGCCTACACCTCCTCCGGCACACACCACTGTTCCATGATTCTCTATGTGTGTGGGCTGTCCTAATGGGCCGACAACGTCAAGAATATTGTCGCCCTCATTCAGTTCGCATAAACGTGTCGAACTTAGGCCTACTTTTTGTACAACCAATGTTATTGTGCCTTTCTCAGCGTCCGATGCTGCTATTGTCAAGGGTATACGCTCGCCCTTTTCGGCAATTCTTACAATAACGAAATTGCCGGCACGGCACGCGCGTGCAATAAGGGGGGCTTTTACGCATAGACGAAATACGTTCTGCGAAAATTGTTCTTTACAAACTATCTGATACATAGCTATTATAGTTTTGTGTTGTTTCTTAATCTATTATGTCAAAGCCGCAGTAGGGAACGAGTACTTTGGGGATTTTTATACCCTCGGGTGTCTGGTTGTTCTCTAATATGGCGGCAACTATACGGGGGAGTGCAAGAGCCGAACCGTTGAGTGTGTGGCACAACTCTGTCTTTTTGTCGGCGTTGCGGTAACGACACTTCAAACGGTTAGCTTGGTACGACTCGAAGTTTGAAACGGAACTAACCTCAAGCCAACGCTCTTGTGCGGCCGAGTATACCTCAAAGTCAAAAGTTATTGACGACGTAAAGCTCATGTCACCACCACATAGACGCAATATTCTGTATGGCAATTCCAATTTTTGAACAAGATTCTCTACGTGGGCAATCATTTCATCGAGCGATTGATAAGAGTGCTCGGGTGTGTCGATGCGCACAATTTCCACCTTGTTGAATTGATGCAGACGGTTCAGTCCGCGTACATCCTTGCCGTACGAGCCTGCTTCGCGACGGAAACATGCCGAGTAGGCACAGTTTTTTATGGGCAGCGACTTCTCTTCGAGAATAACATCGCGGTAGATGTTTGTTACCGGAACCTCGGCTGTGGGTATAAGGTAAAGGTTGTCAAGTGTACAGTGGTACATCTGTCCCTCTTTGTCGGGCAACTGTCCTGTTCCGTAACCCGATGCCTCGTTCACCACGTATGGGGGTTCAACCTCCAGATAGCCTGCGTCGCGTGCCTCGTCCAAGAAAAAGTTTATTAATGCTCGTTGCAAGCGTGCGCCTTTGCCTTTGTAAACAGGGAATCCCGCACCGGTTATTTTAACGCCAAGTTCAAAATCTATAAGGTCATATTTCTTTGCAAGGTCCCAGTGGGGCAGTGCCTCGCCGTCAAGTTGCGGCATGTTGCCACCTTCACGCTCAACAACATTGTCTTCGGCTCCGAATCCCTCGGGTACAGAATCGTTGGGAAGGTTGGGAATTGTGTAAAGAATCTCTTGGATTTTTGCAGCAGCATCGTCCATTGTCATTTGCAGATTCTTCGATTTTTCTTTAAGTTCTGCTACTTGCAGTTTCACTTGTTCGGCCTCGGCAAGATTTTTCTCTTTCATCAACATGCCTATTTTTGCAGCAAGCTGTTTGCTCTGTTGCAGTGTGGCGTCAAGTTCGCCCTGTGATGCGCGACGTATTTTGTCGTATTCCAATACTTTGTCTATTGTCTCTTTTGCATTTTTAAAATGCTTCTTTTCCAACCCCTTCAACACTTTCTCTGTCTCTTGGGTAATAACTTTAAGCGTCAGCATAAGTTTTTTATATTGTTAAATTTTAATTTCTATTTTTTGTAACATAAACATAATTGCAAAGATAATGAAAGTCGAGCGCAGAAAAAATAAGTTTACTTAATTTTTTATACCGAGACACATCTTATCTTCGTCGTAAACGACAAAGATAATGCAAATCAGCATCAAAACAATCACCATAATGAAAGAAAAATTTAAAATAATATCGAACCGACGTTATTTCTTCAAGTATAAGGAACTAAGAGCTATCGACAGGTGTAAAAAAAGGGAGCGATTGCTCGCTCCCTGCATATATACTTGCAAAATTCTTTCTTGTTAATAGCGTTTGTCAAAATAACGTCGGTTCGATAATATGCAATTATGTTTTTAGAGTTTTATGTATGACAGACGCAATTTATATTTCATAGGCTTGTTGGGTACACGGTATTTCTCAAGCGTATCAACGTCGTAACCACAGCTTGCATTACCCACGCCGCGTACAGCTGCATCGAGATGCAGAACTATATAAGGCGATTTTTCGGCCAGCCACAGATGTTGTGCTTTCATCAGTGCTGCATCGGTGTAACGGAGTGCCGAGAACGAGCAGTTGCCGGCAAGAACCTTTACATTAAGTCCTATTCCCTCGGCATTTGTCAAGGATAGTTCGCGCAGCCCTTCACGATTGCCGCCGCTCTGTGGCTTTACGTAATTTCCTGACATGTTGTCCACCGTTGCTTTATAGCGTCCCAACATTACTCCGGCTTTGCGGTCGTTGTAATTTTCCCAAGGGCCGTAGGCATAATAATCGACATTGCTATACTCGGGGTTTATGTATGAGAGTAATCCTGCGCGGCGCAGGTTGGGGCCTGCCGGAGTAAATTCGGCCTCGATGTCTATTTCGCCGTCGTAATAGAAACTATACGTTACAAGTGTCGAACAGAGCTTGCCTCCGCGCTTAACATAAAGGTCGAGGCATTTTTTGTCGTAATTCATTGCATAGGATATTTCGGCACATGTGTCGTTTGCTGCGTCAGTGTAAGGGTAACGGTCATTCTCTATCCAACGGTGATTGTCGTACACGAAACTGCCGCTGCCCACAAAGTCGTGTCCGCGCATCTGTAACGATAGTAATGCACCGCTCTTTGAGCAGAATTTGGCTGTAACTTTTTTGTTGAAAATAAGAACAGTGTCATTCAACAGACGTATTTGTGGAATTTTTGTTTCGGCAACCGTTTCGCCGATAATGTTTGTAGCTACGCTACCTACTATTCCGCCGACAACGCTGCTAACAAGATAGCCGGTCTCTGAAATTGCCTCTTTTTCGGCAAATTGTTCCCAAACTCGCTCTTTTAGAATAATTTGCTCGCTCGCCTCTATATGACCTGCCTGACACCAGCGTGTAGAGTCGCGGCGCACAAGGTAAAGGTTCATCAACATTTCATCTTTCTTCATCCCTGCCTTGGGGAATTTCAATGTTTGTGTGACCGAGCCGCCGGGAGCAACGTCGGGTATTCTTATAACAGCCTTTTTAACAATCTTGCCGTCTGTCAAGGATTGAACTTTAAGGTCAAATTCGGAAAGATTGGTAAAGTCGTACTTGTTGTCGATTTTCACCGTTGCGTAACCATGCTCGCGGTCTATGGCCAAAAGTTTGAATTTTACATATTCGTATGCACCCTTTACCTCCTTTAATTTAGGTGTCTCTTCGCGTGTGGCAGTAATAATGCCGTTTGAGCAGAAATTGCCTTGGTGGGGGCCCGGGTAGTCGTAACCTGTATGCAGACGTCCCTTGTACGTACCGGCTTTTATTTCGGCCGGGTCGTAAATTGCTTGGTCCACCCAGTCCCAAATACATCCTCCGGCAGTGGCGTTGCTGTTTTCTATATAATCCCAATATTCCGGCAGGTTACCTATGGCGTTACCCATAGAATGGGCATATTCGCATATAAACATAGGCTTGTCGAGGTTGCTTGTATTTTCGCGCATCCACGCCATGCCCGGATACATTTTCGAGTACATGTCGCTAAAAGCACCGCCGCCAAATGCACGGCCTCCGCCGCGTGTGCCTTCGTAGTGTACGGGGCGTGTGTCGAGACGATGCGCAGCTTCGTAACAATACTTGAAGTTGCTACCGTGTCCGGCCTCGTTGCCCAAACTCCAGAATATGATACTTGGGTGGTTACGGTCGCGCAACACCATGCGGTCTATTCTGTCCACAAAGGCCGGAATCCACGATGAAAGGTTGCTTATAGATTGGTTGGCATGATTTTCAAGGTCGGCCTCGTCCATGCAGTAAAGGCCATAATAGTCGAACATTGAGTACATGCGTGCTGCATTGGGGTAGTGCGATGTGCGTATAGTGTTAATGTTGTTACGTTTCATCAACAGCACATCCTGAAGCATTGATTCTGTTGGGACGGCACGACCATACAGTGGGTGTGTGTCGTGACGATTGACTCCCTTGAACATTATGCGTTCGCCGTTCACAAATATCTGCGAGTTTTTAATCTCTATGTGTCGGAATCCGTAATATGTCGAGAATGCCATTTCGCACTTGCCTTTGTCCGACATTCCGTCGCGTTGTTCAATTTCCACCTTGTAAAGGTTGGGGTGTTCGGCACTCCAGCGTTGAACCTTTTCGAGTATGGGGAACTTGAGGTTCAACATTTTCACTGTGTCGCCGGCGGTGAATCCTGTACCGCACTCGGTGCTACCGACCAATTTACCGGCAGGGTTGTACACTTTTACCACATAATATTTTGCTATGTTCTTCATGTGGTCGCGGTTGTCAAGCTCGAGAGCCACATTCAGTGTCAGTGAAGAGTCGGCATCGGAAGGTGCTGCCTGCATGCCTTCTGTTGTCAGATAGTGGTCGCGTACCGATATTTTAGGTACATTATATAAATATACGTCGCGGAAGATACCGCTCATGCGGAACATGTCCTGACACTCGAGGTACGAACCGTCGCTCCAGCGGAACACCTGTACCGCAAGGCGGTTGTTCCCTTTGCGCAGATATTTTGTAATGTCAAATTCTGCGTCGTTGTTGGCGCCTTGGGTGTATCCCACATAGTTGCCGTTAAGATATACGATGGCTGCACTGTATATTCCACCGAAGTGTATGAATGTGCGGTTGCCGTCCCATCTGTCGGGTACAGAGAATGTGTGTACATAGGAGCCGACAGGGTTTATGCCGTAGTTTTTACCTCCGTCGTTGTAGCCGGGTCGTGCCTTGATGAACGGGGGTGTGTTTGAATGGGGGTACTCTACATTGCAATATATGGGGCGGTCGTATCCGTGCATTTCCCAGTTCGAGGGAACGGGTATATTGTCCCACGAGGTTACGTCGTAGTCGTCTTTATAGAAATCCAATGGGCGTTTCGATGGTTCATCGACAAGATTGAACTTCCACATGCCGTTGAGCGACTGCACAAGGGTGCTGTTTATATCGACCCAAGGTGTTTTGTAAAATTCTGCGTCGCCACGCATTTCCTCGACTGTGGCATAGGGAATATATGTTGCGTGGCCCTTCTCTTTATTAATGGCAAAAATCTTTTCATCCTCCCAACAAGGCGCCTCGATAGAGGGCTTATCGACTGCTGCGAAACGGAACCACGACTCTTTGCCGGCTGTGGCTTTTTCGACGCGCATCAGGCGTCCGTTCTTGGCTGCGTAGACATAATCTTTTTTAGCAGGGTTGGCCGATGCTATCTGGTAAACTCCTGTCTCGCCCTCTACCGGAAGAAAATGGAATTTTGCATTGTTCCACACTCCGGCCTCGGCCGGCCATTGTAAAAGATAGTCGATAGATGTATTGCCGCCGCCATCATCGAAATTCTGATTATAAAATACTCCGGCAACGGTGCGTACATCTGCGTCAATCATGTTTATGTTCCAATATTGTCCGCGATTCTGTGCGTCGCGTTTCTCCAAGCGGATGGGAGCGTTGTTTGCGGCATTGTCGCCATTGCCGAGGAGCATACTCTCGTCTGTTGCCGATACTATCTGGTAGGCTTGCGACGCATCGAAACCTGCAATGTTGCTTTTTACAATTTCAAAATGTGCAGCCTTGTCGTTTTTCAGGCTGTTTTTTGGAGCAAGTGCAAGCGAATTTTTGTTTACGGCACGTATGGCCATTTCCGGACGGTTGGCTGCTACGAGAAGATATACATTCTTGCCTACCTGTTCCAGTTTCCACAACTGCGACTCGTCGCTACCGTTATTTTCGTTAATCTCTATTTTCCCTGCACCGGTAGCGCGTATCGACATATTGTCGTAAGGATTAATGAAACGTATACTGCCCGAAAGGTCGGCTATGTTCCACAGTTTCGATGCGCTGCACTTGTCGGCATTCTGAAGTGTGATGTCCGTCCCGCTGTTCGGACGGGCATAGTTGGCAACTGCATCGGCATATTTTTTCGAGCGTATAAGATAGAGCGCACCCTTTTCAAAAGCCTGTTGAGCATTGATAGGCAGGCAGGTGGCTGCAAGCATAAAAATGCAAAGAAAAAGATTTTTTTTCATAATCGTGATTGTTGTAAAATGAAAAAAATAGAGGCTGCTGCCACGAAAAGACAGAGAGCCTCTATTTGAGTGAATATAATTACTTGACAGCCTTAAAGCTCATGTCAAGTCCTTTGACCGAGTGGGTAAGCGCACCGACAGAGATAAAATCGACACCGCAAAGGGCATAGTCGCGTAAAGTGTCGAATGTTATTCCGCCCGACGACTCTGTCTCGTAGCGTCCGGCAACCATTTCCACAGCCTTGCGTGTGGCAGTTGTGTCGAAGTTGTCGAACATTATGCGGTCTACTCCTCCAAGGTCGAGCACCTGCTGAAGTTCGTCGAAGTTGCGTACCTCAATCTCTATTTTAAGTTCTTTACCCTTTTCGCGGCAATATTCTTTGGCACGCTCTATGGCCTGTTTGATGCCTCCTGCAAAATCAACGTGATTGTCCTTCAAAAGAATCATGTCGAAAAGTCCTATTCTGTGGTTCACTCCGCCGCCTATTTTTACAGCCTCTTTTTCCATGATGCGCATGCCGGGAGTGGTCTTGCGTGTGTCGAGCACACGTGTATTTGTGCCTTCGAGCTGTTTGACGTATTTGCGAGTCATGGTGGCAATGCCGCTCATGCGTTGCATGACGTTAAGCATCAAACGTTCGGTCTGCAACAACGAGCGTACTTTGCCCGATACACGCATTGCAATGTCGCCTTTTTTAACCTCGGCGCCATCTTCAATCAGCACTTCAACAACAAGTTCTTTGTCGAAATGGGCAAAGATGCGTTTGGCCATTTCAATTCCGGCAAGCACTCCGTCCTCTTTTATTATAAGAATATTTTCGCCCATTGCATCTTCGGGGATAGATGATAGGGTAGTATGGTCACCGTCGCCAATATCTTCGGCAAAAGAGAGTTCTATAAGTTTCTCAATCAATTCTTCTTTTACATCCATAGTAATTAGTTTTTTATTTCTTGCGAAGATAAGAACAAAAAACGAAAAAGTATAGAAAAAATCATGTAAGTTTGAGGTTGCTTTAATAAGTTATTTGAATTTCTTTCGAAAAGTTGTTTACATTACCGAGGAATGTTTGAATTTTATTGGAATTTCATTTACTTTGCGTGTGATATTCGTATTCTCTTTTAACTGTAACAGATGAAAATAACACTTTTGGTGGTTGGGCGTACGGTAGACAAGAATCTTATTGCTGCCATTGACGATTATACGGGGCGAATAAAACATTTTGTCCCTTTTGATATTGAAATAATCCCTGAACTTAAGAATGCGCGCAAGCTGAGCGAGGCGCAACAAAAAGAGGCCGAGGGCGAACTTATCCTTAAATCCTTGAACAGTGGCGATACTGTGATACTGCTCGACGAGGGCGGCAGGGAGTTTCGTTCCATGGAGTTTGCGTCGTGGATAGAGAAAAAACAGCAGGTCACGTCCAAAAGATTGGTGTTTATAGTTGGTGGCCCATATGGATTTTCGCAAAAAATATACAACTGTGCCGTCGAGAAAATCTCACTTTCGCGAATGACATTTTCGCATCAGATGATAAGATTGTTATTTGTCGAGCAGCTCTATCGTGCATATACCATAATAGGCGGCCTTCCTTATCACCACGAGTAGCGACGATTATCATTCATTGACAAAGGGTACAAACTGATAGCATCCGGCATCTGCTTTTTCGGCCGGTCGTTGAATGCCGTTTAAATCTATCGGGCAGAGTGTGGCAAACTCTTCTGCTGCAATGCCGCGAGCGGTGGATAGACTGTCGATGTGAAAATCGTATTTGTAAACAGAGTTGTCTATCAGGCGGAAGTGCTCTTTGGCAAAAGGAATGTTGTTTTTTTCGTCCCACACGATGTTTACGAAATTTTCATCCTCGGCGTCGGCTTTTGTATTTAACAGCGACGATACGAAACGGTAGCTTGCACCGCCCTCTATGCTGTCGCCAAAGTCTGACAGATAGCCCATTATTTCGTCGCTTTTCGAACCTGTTATTATGCAGTTGGCAAAAAGTGCCTCGTGCAGCGGGGTAGCGTTTCCGTCGAGTGTGTTGTGTAGCGCAAGTGCCGTGTCGCGCTGTTTCCACACGTAAAAGTTGGCTATTGTGCAATGTACGAAACGTACGCTGCCGCCAACGACTTTTACACAATTCCCGCCGGAGTTTGCAATCAGGCTGTTGCTGACATCCACACGTGCGCAGACGGTCTCCATTGCATTGTTTGAGAAATTATACATCATGCTGTTTGTCATCGTCAGACGTTGTTCAATTGTGTCGCCTTGTTCCATGTATATGCCGTAGTCGGCGCTGTGAATATCGCACCAATCGAAAATATTTCCGTTGCTGGTAGCGCCAAAATAGATACCTCCCCACTGTCCCGGCACACGGTCGTAAGGCAGGTAGTCGAACATGTGGTCTGTGCGGTCCCCGCGAAACAGAATGGGGCTTTCTTTTGTGCCGCATGCCATCAGTCTACCGTCAATTTTCATAAACGCCTTGCTGTGAAAGTACAGTTCGCAACCGGCCGAGAGTGTCAAAGTAGTACCTTCGGCAACGGAAAGGCTGTCATATATTATATATGCACCCGGGGCGAGCGTTTCGTCATTGTCGAAAATTGCAGAGCGCAGCACCGTTGCGTCGCGTCCGCAAGCAAGCAACTGTACATTTTGCCTGATGCCGCTTTCGAGGGTAAAAACCAATGAATCGCGCACAAGAAAAGGTGTGTCGCTGTTGTTTTTATCGAGTTTTACATCTACAAATACAAAAATACTGTCCCCTTTGCGCACCTCAATGTCGCTGATGTTGTTGCCATACTGCCCATCGACATTTACGCGAAAGGACGAGGCATTGCCACTGCCAAGCTCCACCCTGTTTATTCTCAGCGAAGAACTGTTTCTGTTGTAGACAAGAAAAGATGCTGTCGGCGAGCCAATCTCTGTAAAAACAGTGTCAAAGGCTATTGTGTCACTCGAGAATTGCAACCGCAAGTCTGCGTCGGACGAAAAATCGGCATCTTCGCTGCAAGCAGCGAAGAGTACCGATAACATAAACAGTGTAAAAAAGTATTTTATATTTTTATTCATAAGATTGCGTCGTTCGTTTATGAATGAACGGAAGTTACCCTTTTTTAGTATGTTTAAACACTATTTTTTTGTGGGGGCTTTCTCTAAGAAACTGTTTAAATTTATACAGCTTCTAATAATGCAACCAAATGTTTCCAGAATTTTTCCACAGAGGGGATATTCAGCTTTTCATCGGGTGAATGTACTCCTCGCATTGTGGGGCCGAAAGATATCATGTCAAGATGCGGGGCTTTTTCGAGGAAAAGACCGCATTCGAGTCCTGCGTGTATGGCTTTTATCTTAATATCTTCGTTGTAAAGGTTGCGATAAGTTTCACCGGCAATCTCCAATATCGGCGACTGGGGGTTGGGTTTCCAACCGGGGTAGCCTCCACTGTGTTTCACCTTTGCACCGCCAAGCTCAAGTGCGGTTGCCACCGTATGGGCTACATTTTCGCGGGCCGACACTAATGCACTGCGTTGGCTGGTTGTTACCGTAATAATATTTTCATTGTTCATTTTTACCGATGCAAGGTTGCTCGATGTCTCTACAAGGCCGGGTACATCCTGACTCATGGCAAAGACTCCGTTAAACACTGCATGCAACGATTTTAAAAGTCCCGTAGCACATTTCTTTTCAATGGCTCTGCTGTATGGCTCGGTGCTTTGCAATAGGAATTTTGCAGTTGGTTCTGTTGCTGCATACTCCTCTTGCACGTCCGCTGCGAAAAGGTTAAAATCTATGCGTACCGACTCTTTGTCGGCGCTCTGCACGGCAAACACAGCCGATGCGTCACGGGGAATGGCATTGTGCAGGCTGCCACCATCGATGTTGCACAGATAAAATTCATATTTTTCTGACACCTGACACAAGAAACGGTTGAGCAGTTTGTTGGCATTGGCACGGTTTTTATAGATGTCGTCGCCCGAG
>CAZXIQ010000030.1:0-11868 GCA_964640785.1 uncultured Bacteroidaceae bacterium
CTTGAACTTTCCGCATAAATATTTTATTCTTAGCGGATTATGAGATTATTCCAAATAAATAAAATAATTAATACTTCTGCAATTATAATACAGAAATATAGGAACGAGGTTGCTATTTTACAACAAAAAACAAAAAAATGTAAAAAAAAGCAACAATCATTGTCACACAAAAAATGTCTCTACCCCCAACGAAAGAGGCAGAGACACAAAATAAATTATAAGAAAAATTTACTATCCTTTACTAAGCACCTCCATAGGATTGCTGTTAGCCACACGCCACGACGTAAATGTCACTATTGAGAAAGCAACAGCAAGCACCGTTACCAACGCCATAATAAACACCCACAAGTGGAGTTCTGTTTTATAAGCGAATTGCTGCAACCAACCGTTTACCAGATGATAGGAAAATGGCAAGGCAAACAGAAAGGCAAGAAGAATAACCCTGAAATATTTAATATTTATCATGGAAAGAATATCCTTTACAAATGCTCCATTCACACGACGTAAAGCAATTTCGCGCTCCATGAATTTAACCTCGAAAAGAACAGTTGCAAAAAGCCCCATGAACGACACAAGTATAGTTACAAAAGCAAATATTCCCATCATGTGCCCGAGACGCTGCTCACGTTCGTACTGTCTGCGTAGCACATCGTCGAAAAACTCCACATCAAACGACGAGGGCGTAATTCCCGGAAAATAATCCACGATTGTTTTTCTTATGTAAGCAACTGCCTCATCGACATCTGCCCCTGCAACAAGGCGTATGTATATATTGCGCATAGCATAATATTTCTTGCCCGATTGTCCAATTTCGTCCTGTCCCATGCAATAGAAAGCAAAAGCGCCCTGTTGTTCGTGCAATGAGCGGGCATTCACGTTGCGACAGAAACCCAGAATGGGGACAATAGTGCCACGCGGAGCTGTCGCATTGTCTGTCGAAAGATAGTATTGTGCCTTCGACGCCTCGGTAAAGATAAGTCCGCCGCAGCCGCTTTGTGCATCCTCGGGCATAAAATCGCGTCCGTCGATAATATCTACTCCCATTACCTGCAAAAAGTTCCATGACACTTGAAAAGGCGAAAACAAAATATCTTTACCCACATTCTCGGGCAGCGGTCCCTCTATCGTTCGCCCCACTGTCCAACGTTTGTTGGCAATAAAATCGCCATTGGAAAAAGCTACGGCTTTTACACAACCACCGGCCATAAGTTTTTCTGTAAGTTCGTCACGTGGCGTCTGTCCTTCAATAAAAAATTGTTTACGCGGCAACTCCACCGTGAGCAGATGTTCACGGTGGAATCCCATGTCTACCGACAACAGATAGCGATTCTGCAACCAAATGAAAATAGCTGCAACGACAAGCACAAACGACACAAGAAATTGCACACAGATAAGCACATTGCGCAAGGTAACACCCCTGCGGCTGCGGGCAAAATTTCCGCTGAGCGCAAAAGCCGGTGAAAAAGAGGTAATGTACCACGACGGATAGAGTGCCACCAAAATAGCAAGCATCATAGCAACTGCAACAATAGCAAGCATAATGCCACCATGCTCGGCAACATCCACCGGAGCATAGAAAAGCGACGAAAGAGCGCTGTTGGCAACAAGCCCGACAATAAACAATGCCACAACCACAGCCACCACAAAGAATATCAGAGACTCGACTATAAAATTCGCACGCAACGAGGCAACATACGCACCCATTATGCGTTGCACATTTACCCTGCGCACACGCATGGGGATGAGCGACATTACAAAATTAAAGTAATTCACAAATGCTACCAACAGCAACACCACTGCAATGGCAGCAAGCAACAGAGTAGAAGAAAAATCACCTTTAGACGATGGAGCACCATAGTCGAGCCCATCAGGCAGGTTATAATAAAGTTCACCTACAGGAATTGTAAAATATCTTTTTGTGGAATTATTGCGTTTGGTACGCGCCATTTCTTCGGAATACATTTTTGTGAGCAAGCTGTCAAACTCGGCAAAAGTGTACCCCTCGCGCAACGTCACATAAATATCATAATTCCAGTTACTCCAATCGTTTAACTCGTTTCTGTCGTAATAACCGACAGCCTCTAACGTTCCAAGGTCACAATTTTTTGGAAAATCCTTATAGATGGCAGTAACAACGCCATATTTCCAAGAATCATTATAATCGGGAATCTCTTCGTTGTATGTATGCGCAATGCGCGAACCCATTTTCAGGTTATATTTTGCAGCGGCACTTTCGCTGACAGCCACATTGCCGTATGTTTCGAGCGAGACAGCATCGCCCTCGACAAATTCAAAACCGAACATCTGCAACGTCGCAACAGGATAAAGAATATTACTCATCGTAAGCACAAAGCCATCGGGATTATCCTCGGTGCACGAGCCGCGCCGCTTGCCCAAAAGCCCAATAGAGCCTATATTCTCGACCATGTGAATATTCTTTATAAACTCCACTTCGGCACGAGCCATCGTCGTTGCATATTTACGTTCACCAATATAACTACCTTCGCCCACTATAAGCGCAGTCTTATTGGCATCTTTTATTCCTTTGTTAAAAGAGAGTTCATGATGCACCTGCACGAATATAATGTAAGCCACAGCTATTGCAACAGCAAGCCCCACAATATTAAGAATAGTGACCGGCGGCATACTGCGCACTGTAACAGTAAAATTCTTTAAAGCATTCATGGTGAAAAACTATTGTATTTTATTGATAACCTCGACCGGATTCTGCGTAACCACACGCCACGAACTTAGGACAACCATTGTAATAACAAGCAACAACACTATAAGGAATGTGAACGCGTAGACCCACACATGCAACGCTGTCTTGTAGGCAAACTCTTGCAACCACATGGTTATAAAATACGTAGCAATGGGCACAGCCACAATGAAACACACTGCAAGCACTTTTAGGAAACGCAGGCCAAAGAGCAACAAAATATCGTTCACCAATGCACCGTTTACACGACGTATGGCAATTTCGTTGCGACGATACTGTGTCTCGAAAAACACAAGACCGAACACTCCCAACAACGCAATCACAATCGACAATAACGAGAAGAGCGAAATAACCACAAACTGATTATATTCCTTTTTGTAAAAAGCGTCGGCCAACTGCTGTTCAAAAAGCACAGGCTCCACATTCAGGCTGGACAATCGGGGATTGATTTTCACTGTCTCTTCCTTGATAAATTGCATGAGTGCCGCAACATCACTACCCGGACGGGTTTTTATATAAAGGAAACAGCAACCGTTCCATTCGTCGTGCGGTGGAAATATGTAAAAAGCATAAGGCTCTATGGGGTATTGCAAGGGACGGAAATTGAAATTTTCGCAGAAACCCACAATCTCGGCCAACTCGCTATTTGTCGTGCCGGGAACAAACTCGCCTACATTTAGTCCATATTTTTCCTTTGCCACATTGTTGAAAATGTATCTGTTACCGCTACGTGCATCATCGGCGGTAAAGTCGCGCCCCTCGACAACATCTATACCCATCACTTTAAGGAAATTATAATGTACGGGGTAAACTTTAAATTGAATCGTCTCATTGTTTCTGAACACACGTCCCCACGTCATTCCACCGATTTTTACAATATCTTCGTATCCAAATGCAACATCTAAAATATCGGGATTGCTCATAAAGGCAGCACGCACAGTCTCGCGCTTGTCGGCCAATGTATGATTGTAACTTACACTTCCAAGATTAAAAGCAATAACATTTTCCTTTTCAAAGCCCATGTCGTATGTCTGCATAAAACGATACTGCAAAAAGATGAACGATGCAATAATTATAAATATAAACGCTACCACAAACTGCACACCGATGAGTGCATTACGCAACATTTTACCCGAGGCAGTTGCACCGAAATTACCCTTCAACACAAAAGCCGGCGAAAAGGAGGTTATGTACCATGCAGGGTATATTGCCGTAAGTACCGAGAAGGACAAAGCCACACACACCAATCCGGCAACAATAACAGGATGGCGGTCAAATGCCAAAGTCGTCGATATCAACGAGCTAATATCGGAAATTTCGGTAAGATACACCAACAACGCAGCTATCGCCACAGCAAGAATGCACATAAAGAGAGCCTCGGACACAATGCGGAGACGCAGTGACGACGTATATGCACCCATAATCTTCTGTGTGTTTATGCTACGCATGCGCTTGGGAATAATGGCAACGTAGAAATTGAAAAAGTTTATAAAGGCAAGCAACAATACAAGAATAGCCATCGTAAGCATAGAGTACACAGCTATGTTGTTACCCGACGCAAGTTCGCTATTGGCCACATCCGTAAGAAAATAGGTATCTTTCAAAGAAGTAAGGCGAATTTTCTTGTAAAGGGTTTCTCTTGTGGTTCCCCACTGTTCCAACTGTTCTTTTATCTTTTCATCCTCCATTAAACGTTGCCACACAAAGTCATAAAAAGCCTCAACATCATCGGCGTTGTTAAGTTTCACATAGCATGGATTATTCCAATTACCACCATCGTTGTTGGCAATCTTATTCCAATAGTCGCCATACGCAGCCTGTAACCCGGCAAGGTCGCTATTCTCGGGAAAATCCTCGAAAATAGCCGTTACAGGCAATGCTTGCTGGGGATTATATGTTCCGCCCCACGACACATGGTCGCCCACTTGAATATCGTACTTTTCGGCCGTCAGACGACTGAAAGCCACTGCCATACGTTTGCTCACAGGTTCAAGGTCGCCCTCGACAACTTCAAAGCCCAATGCCTTGAATGCCGACTCGGTAAACTCCAACCCTCGCAGTTTCAACGATTCAGCCTCGGGGGTTTTCTCGAAACAATGGTCTACAAGATATCCATGAATGCCACCAAAATGATACTCTTCGACGGTGGGATTATCGTCGAGTATGATTCTTGCCAGCGGAGCATTAAACATTGCACCATACTCGTCACCTACAACAAAGAAATTTTGCTCTATGCGAAACAGACGTTCTACATCTTTTATATTATCATTGTAGCCAAGCTCGAAAGAGGATTGTACAAAGAGTATATACGAGGCAGCCAATGCTATTGCAAGACCTGCGATGTTCAACAACGACGACACATTGTAACGTCTGAGTGTATTTATTAGATTACGTATCATAATTTATTTACTGTTACATTACATCGTCCAAAGAATCTACCACAAGACCATCGAAAAGGTTTATCACACGGTTGGCATACGAAGCATCGCGTTTGCTGTGTGTTACCATGACTATTGTGGTACCCTGTTTGTTAAGTTCAGAAAGGATGGACATTACATCGTTACCGTTTTTCGAGTCGAGGTTACCCGTAGGCTCGTCGGCAAGAATAAGGCCGGGCTTTGTAACCACTGCACGCGCAATGGCCACACGCTGTTGCTGTCCGCCCGACAGTTGGTTGGGAAAATGCTTGGCACGATGGGCTATATTAAGACTGAGCATTACCTCATCGACCATTTTCTTGCGCTGCGACGGTGAGTACTTAAGATAGGTAAGCGGCAAGGCTATATTTTCCTCGACGTTCATCTCTTCTATAAGGTTGAACGACTGAAATACAAAGCCTATCTTGCCGCGACGATAAGTTGTGCGCTCCTTCTCTTTAAGATTGCCCACCTCTACGTCGTCTATCTTGTAACTGCCCGACGTGGGATTGTCGAGCAAGCCCAATATGTTCAACAATGTGGATTTTCCACAACCCGACGGCCCCATTATGGCAACAAATTCACCATTATTCACATTTATCGAAACTTCGTTAAGTGCAATCGTCTCGACAAGTTCTGTACGGAATATTTTCTTTAAATTTTCAGTGCTTAGTTTCATAATCGTATTTTTTTATTGTTTAAAATTATCTTTTTTCGGTCGTTTCTTAAAATTAAATTAGGGAAATGTGCATTTTGCGCTTCATTTCTTATTCTTTCAATTACTATTTCAAAATAAGTTTCTCTACATTACCATAGCTGTCGTAGCCCGACACAATGACACTCTCGCCCACACTGAGCCCCTCGACAACCTCGTAGTACTGTGGATTCTGCCGTGCAATTTTTATTTCGCGTCTGACAGCCTCGTGTCCGTCGGGTGTGAGCACAAATATCCACTTTCCACCCGTAGATGTGTAAAAACCGCCACGCGGGATAAGTATTGCATTTGTAGGCTCACCAAGCTCCAGATTTATGTAGTATGTCTGCCCTACACGAATATTTTCGGGAGTAACGTCGGTAAAGAGAAGGTCGGCGCGGAACTGTCCGTTACGCACTTCGGGATAAACAGTGCCTACCTTGACGCCATACTTCATATTCTGCCGTTCGAACGTTCCCGTAAGCCCCGCAGTTATGCGGTCAATATAACGTTCGTCTATATTTATTGTAATTTTATACTCCCCAAGCACATTTATCTGCCCTATCAGCGAGCCCGAGGATATATTTTGTCCAAGCTGTGCCGAGAAAGAGCCAAGCTGCCCATCGTAGGTGGCCTTGACCTTGAGGTTGTCGGCACGCTGACGCACTAATGTAAGATTCTCTTGCATGTTGTCGAGGCTCTCCTGCATCTTTGCAAGCTGAACATTGCGGTAAAGAGAATCCTGATAGAGACGCTCGATGAGCAGTTTCAACTGGCTCTGCGCAAGTTCATAGTCCTCTTTTGCACGAAGATACTCCTCGCGCGAGGTTAATCCCTCGTCGTAAAGAATCTTCAGCCTGTCGTATGTGCGCTTGCAGCGATTGGCATCGGTTGTAGCACTCAGCCGCGACTGTTGCATGGCGAGCTTGTCCTTTTCCATGTTAATCTCTGTGTCGCGTAGCATATTCTGACGCTCGGCAAGCTGCGACTCACTGTCGAGTGTCTGCTGTGCAAGATTGGGGTTGCGCAGTACAAGTATCACATCACCTTTTTTGACCATTGCCCCCTCTTCGACAGGCTTTTCATCGACAATGCCACTTTCGAGTGCCGATACATGAACGACTGTGGCCGGCTGCACCTGCCCGTTTATGCGTATATAGTCGTTAAAAGCACCCTCTTCGACCCCGCTTATCGTCACGCTCGACTTTTCCACACGCATCTTGTTGCTGTGGTCGCCCATAAGCACCCATCCGAGAAGTAATAACACCACTGCCCCACCTGCAACAAAGGGAATATGTTTTTTCTTAAACCCTCTTTTTTGTTCAATTATTTTATCCATACGTTACTCTTTTATATAGTTCTTACCATTGTAATAATCGTACTGCATTTTTTGTATTATAAGCTGAATGTGCTTGCCTGTCAGCGTGGCACGTGCCTGAACGAGACGTGTGGTGCTTGTGGAAAGTTCGAGAGCCGAAACTGTTCCAAGTTCGTATTTACGCACATTGGCGGCGTGAGATGTTTCTACTGCCGTCAGACGGCTAATGGCTGCAAGATATTCGCGGCGAGCACCCTCGAGGTTCATCACAAGGCGACGGGCATCGACCTGCAAAGAACGTATCGTTTCGTTGTAAATTGCCTGCTGCATTTTGTAGGACAACTTACTATTTCTGAGATTATTATATTTACCGAACCTGCCGAATATGGGAAAAGAGATTCCTGTACTTATATATTCGCCCATATTATCCTTGAACTGCCTATGAAAAGGAGGCGCATCGTAATTCATATTAAGAGTTTTATAGTACGAGGATGATACACCCGCCGAAAGTGAAATACTCGGAAAAAAATTGCCTCGTGCCACACGTACAGCCAACTTGCGCTGACGCAGCTTTTCGCCGGCAATTATGGCAGCCGGAAGATTGAGAATATTCACATCGGCTGAAAAATAATTATCGTCACAAGGATTGTCGAGTTTGGCAGAGACCTCAATGCTTTGCTCCAATGGCCACGACATTGCCGATTTTAGTTCGAGCAACGCAACTTCGAGCTGATTCTGTTGATGGATAAGTGAATATTCATCCTCGGCAACGGTAGCTGCCATTTCCTCTACATCGGCACGCGACTTTGCACCAAGCTGTTCTTGTCTTTTTGTCTGTCTGAGACACTCGCGGTCGCTCTCGAGTACCGCACTCACCTGCTGCACCAATTCTTTACAATAGACTACGTTGTAAAAAGCCTTTATGACGGTAAGCGACACCTCGTCGGCACGCATCTGCATCATGCTTTTCGACTCGCGCACATAGCTTTTGTTTATTTTAAAGTTGTTTACGTTTACAAGGCCATCGAAAAGCGGTAACGACATTGAGAGGCCGAAACTTGTGCCTAACGTCTGCTTTGTGCCGTATGTATTTGTCTCGGGGTCGATTCCGCGACCGAAACTGATGTTTGCACTTGTCGATGCGCTTACATAAGGCAGAAATTGCATGGCACTGTTCTGCAACGCTATGCGTTGCTGTTCGTAACTGTAACGACTCTGTTCGTTTGCCAGCGAATGGTCGCGAGCATATACAAGACACTGTTGCAACGTCAGTGGCTCTGTTTGCACTGTATCGGCAAAAAGATTAGCGTAGGTGCCAAAAGTAATTAAAAATAATATTAACCCTTTTTTCATAATTTTCGTTTGTTCCATGCACAAAGAAAATATCAAAAAAAGGGAAAAATAAGCATTTTCGGGGAAAAGGCTGTTTTTAGCCGAAAAGTGTGCAATTATTGCACAAATTACACACTCACGACAAAATAAAAAAAGAGGTTGCGTATATTTAAAAAATTGCGCAACCTCTATACAAGAAAGAAAAAACTATTATTTACTTACTGCAACTTCACGGTAATTAAAATTCTTCCACTTCGGTGTAAACTGATAAGAATCTATACTTCCTTTTGGGATGTTTATTCTGCACTCTTCAGTAGGAAAAGCATATTCGCTATCAATCTCTATGGGCTTTGTACGTAAAAGATATATGTTTTTTAATTTTTTGCAATTTACAAAAGCATTGTCACCTATATATTCAACCGACAAAGGAATGCGCATCTCTTCGATGCTTGCGCACGCATTAAAAGCGTTGCGTCCTATATTTTTAAGCCCTTCGGGAAGTTTGAAACTTTTAATGGTGTTGCAATGGGCAAAAGCCTCGGGATGAATAGATTCCACATTGGGTATTTTAACATCCTTGAGCGAACGGCAATCGTGGAAACAGGCCTCGGGAATATATTTGATATTATCGGACAATTTGACTTTTTGCAAAGATACGCATCCGTTAAAAAGCTCGGCCTTAATTTCGTTTACGGAATTGGGAATATGAATCTCTTCGAGCTGTTCGCAGTTGTTAAAAGCCAGTCCTTCAATGGTTGTTATCTTGCTGTGCAATTCTACGCTCTTTAACGAAGAGCATCCGCTGAAAAGAGCCTCGGGAACCACTGTCATCGAGGCTGGTATTTCTGCCTTGCGCAAACTTTTGCAGTCGTACATGGCAGCGCGTTCCATGCTGCTTATAGCATCGGGAAGGTCTATTTTCACCAAGTGTTTGCATCGTGCAATAGCCTCGTAGCCCAATGTCTCAAGAGTTTCGGGCAGACGCAATGCAATAAGTTTATCGCAACCCGAAATTGCCCTGTCGCCTATGTGACGTATGCCATCCGGAAAATATAATTCAGCCAGACTGCGTTGCTGAAAAAGAGCATTATCGGCAACAGAGGTTACTTTGTATACTTTGTCACCCACACTTATCTGTGAGGGGATTATCAAAGTACCTTCATGTTGGTAACGTCCGGGAGTATTATAATTTTTTCCTTCTGTCGAGTCCCACGTAAGTTCAACCTCACTGTCGGACATAATACGGAAATACAATTTTGTCGTATCGTTGAATGTTGCAGCCACATACGTGCCATTAACTTCAACCGATGTTTGCACAGGGGCAGAAGGGGCACATGAAAAAAGCATTAACGCAGAAAGCAACAAAAAAGATATTTTTTTCATTAGAATACAATTTGAAGTTGGGTAATAAATTCACGCGAAATTTCGCCTACACGAGGCTTTGTATATATAAATTGTCCCTGAAGGCGACAACGCTTATGGAACCACCACTGAACACCCGTAGTATATGTATTCAGACGTGTCACAAAGCCGCTTGCATCGTATAGTGCCTGCTGGTCGGCACGGCTCGTGTGGGTATTCTTGTCCAGATTGTCCCAATTAAGCATAAGGTCACAATTTTTGAATATTCTATAAAGTACATTCACATACCCGCCTCGCGAGTGTACGCCACCATCGTAGCCTTGTATATACTCGGCACGCAGATAAAGAGGCGACAATTTTGCCTCGACACCCACGTTCCATCTGTGACGAGAATAGTTGTACCCCTCGGGGAAAAGACCGAAAGGCGAAGGGGACAAGGCGTGTCCGGTGCCAACAAGGAACGAACCTTCGAGCATAATATTTTTCGTGGGCTTATACTGCAACATTCCCGAAACATCCTTTTGGTTGTTATTCTCTTTTATGTTCATACCCGGACCGTTAAAAACACCTATGCTGTAATTGAAGAGGTCGCGCTCGCCATTGTTGAGAAAATCACCGGTGAGCATCACACCCGCGTCACGCGCAACATTATTCCCCATGAGAGGGTCGGTGGCTATGCCTGCAAGATAGAGTACCGACGGGTCATACTGGATTGTACTCATATATGTGGGCGAGAGTATACTTTCGAGAGTGAAAGGTTGCTTATATTGTCCCACGCGCAGTTTCATGAAAGGAGCAATTTCGTACTGTGCATAATATTCGTGCATTTCGCTCTTCACAGCATCGTACATCAAGAAAAAACTCAAGCGACGGGTAAGATGAGCATCGGCCATCAAAATAACACGCTGAATATCGAGAGCATTTTTGTCTACACCCGCTGTTCTGTTGTAATAATAGGTCGATTGTGCATAACCGAAAAGTCTCAACTTACTGAGCCCAATCTCAAGATTCAAAGAATTGTATTGCGCACCGGTTGCATCGGCCATAGGGACAACTGCATCATTATAAGTAGTCTTGCTAATGCCAAACTCTACATTCTGTGTTGTCTGCGTTGCACTGTTCTCACTTTTATTCTCGTCATTCGCACAAATTGTATTCATGGGCAACATTGCCGCAAGCACAAGAGCAAACAGTTGTATTTTCATTGTGTTTTTCATAAATTATTTTAAGAAACTGTTTAAATTGCTAAAGTCGATGTAATAAATTTATCCGGCAGCATAATGAAAAACATGCTATTTTTTTACCGGGTCACAAGTCAATCCCACACCCAATCTTTTAAAAATCTTTTGGTCTACATCACTGAGCATTACCGTAGAGTGTACCTGACAACCGTTGAACTTGGGAAGTTGCGCAAGTGCCTTACGACAATTTTCGTCATTGTTGCTTAGCAAAGAAAGAGCCACAAGCACCTCATCGGCGTGCAAACGAGGGTTGCGTCCATGAAGATACTCAACCTTGGTCTTCTGGATGGGAGCAATGAGAGTTTCGGGGATAAGTTTCTCGGCATGCGGAATACCCGCCAAATATTTGGTGGCATTCAGAATAAGTGCTGCACTCGGCCCCAAAAGCGAACTTGAACGAGAAGATATTATTGTTCCATCCTTTAACTCTATTGCAGCAGAGGCAACCCCTGTTTCCATTTTTCTTTCGTTGGCAGCAACGGTAGTCTTGCGATAATCGGTGGTAAGTTTCGCCTGTTTCATTATAAGCGCAATCTTGTTCACCTCATTCTCGTTGTTGCCTTTTGTTGCAAGATTGCACAACGCATAATAATATCTTCGCACAATTTCTTCGCGTGCGGCATTGCAACACCCCTCTTCGTCGTTCATGCAGAAACCCATCATGTTCACACCCATGTCCGTAGGTGATTTATAGGGGCTCTCGCCATAAATACTCTCGAATATAGCATTGAGAACAGGAAATATCTCAATATCTCTATTGTAGTTTACAGCAATTTCGCCATAAT
>CAZXIQ010000031.1:0-11661 GCA_964640785.1 uncultured Bacteroidaceae bacterium
TCGCCCGAGCATATGGCACGCTATTATAAAAGTTTCGGCGAGGTACGTGAGCTGCATTTCGACGGCTTTATAATTACCGGTGCACCGGTAGAGAAGTTGGAATATGAGCAGGTGACATATTGGCCCGAACTGCAAGAGATTTTTAATTGGGCCAAGGAAAATGTTACCTCCACGCTCTACATTTGTTGGGCAGCACAGGCTATACTGTATCACCGGTTTTCTGTTCCTAAATATTTGTTGCCCGAAAAAATGTTCGGTATTTTCCCTCATCGCGTGTTGCGCAAGGATGTTCCGCTGTTTAAGGGATTCGACGAGACGTTCTTTGTGCCTCATAGCCGACATACTGAAATTCGTCGCGAGGATATTCTTGCCGAGAAGAGAGTGGAACTTTTGTCCGAGTCTGACGAGTCGGGGGTGTATATAATGACAGAGTGTGGCACACGTGATTTTTTTATTACCGGTCACTCCGAATATGCCCTGTATACGCTTGACGGCGAGTATAAACGTGACGTTGCCAAGGGGTTGCCGATAAAAATTCCTCGGAACTACTATCTTGATGATAATCCGCAACAACCGCCTGTAAACAGATGGAGTAGTCACGCAACAAAATTATTTAATAATTGGCTGGATTGTTACGTGGCTGATAGTAATATGTATACTTCTGAACAGAAATATATTGAGATTATGCTTTTTGATAATAAACCCAATAAACAAGAGTATTGACGTTGAATAGTATTATTGTTTTTGTAGAGTAAAAGACGGATATTTATTTCTAAGGCTATGAAACATCGGTTGCTGCTTTTAATGTTTGCACTCTCCTTAATTGTTGCGGTTGTTGCTCGCGAGAGAAACGACTCGCTTGTGATGCGTGCTGTCATTAACAATGTGCAGTTGCCCGAGGAGCGCGTCTTTCTTCATTTTGACAACAGTGGCTACTATCTTGGCGAAACAATGTGGTTCAAGGCTTATGTTACAAGCGGAGTGGATAATCGTGCAACCACCATCAGCAAGGTGCTGTATGTAGAGCTTGTGGCTCCCGAAGGTTATATTATAGAAACAAAAAAGTATAAGATAAAAGATGGTGCGTGCGATGGTGAGTTTGCGCTCAACCCTGAACTTCTGTCAGGATATTACGAGGTACGTGCCTACACGCGCTATATGCTCAATAGGGGCGATGATGCTGTTTTCAGCCGGGTCTTTCCTGTTTACGATAAAGTGAATGGCGACAATTACGATTTTCGCAATATGCTCGACCGCAAGCGTGCATTTTACAAAAATGGCGAGTGGATAGATAATAAACTCCCTGACGTTGCGCTTGATTTTTATCCCGAGAGTGGTCATCTGGTGCATGGCATTGAGAGTAGTGTCGCCTATGAATTGCGCGGAAAGAATGGCGAGCCTGCCGACGATTCACTTTTTGTCTATGCGGGGAAAAAACTTGTTGTTGCAAGCAGGCCGCGTTGCGAGGGAATGGGGCGTTTCAAAATAAAGCCCGACAAAGATGTCAAATACAAGGTTGTTGTGCGTAAGGGTAAGAAAAAGTATGATTTTAAGTTGCCCGAAATAGAGGATAAGGGCGTTGTCCTTTCCGTAGAAAACAATAAAGATAGTGTGAGTTTTGTGCTACGTCACAATTTAGGTGACACTCTGCCTCTGGGGCTGCTTGTGCTGCATCGTGGCGAACCTGCCTTTTACAGTTCCTTAGAGCCGGGCGGGACGTCCGAAAAATATTTTGCTGTTCCTGTAAAAAATCTGCGCATGGGAGTGAATCGTGTCGTTGCCATTATAGGCGACTCTGTCCCGCTTGCCGAGCGTCAGTTTTTTGTGATGCACGATTCGCTGTTGTCGGGCGACCTTGCGCATCATCCTCTGACGGTGAGTATAAACGGCAAGGCTCCCGAGGATATTATCCCCCAGCCTCATGAAAAATTGACTGTCACTCTTGCACGTGCCGATGGCCGCCCCCTCTCGGCCTCGGGCAATTATTCAGTTGCGGTGTACGATGGTGCAAACAGAATCTCAACATCGTATAGCGGCGATATTTATTCTCATCTGCTGTTGTCCTCTGAAATTAAAGGTTACATTCCCGACGTTGAGCGATATTTTGCCGCCGACAACCGCGACCGCGCAGCCGAGCTTGACCTCTTGATGCTCACTCGCGGCTGGACGTCGTATAATTGGAACTTATTGCCCTCGCTCGACGAGAGTACCTTGCGTCATCCGGTAGAAAAGGGCATTCTGCTAAATGGTCGTTTCGTCAAAAAAGAGAAAAACAAGAAATTGGGAAAGTTGGGCACATACAACTTATACAATATGGCCAATAATGATGTTCGTTTCGAAATTGCCTATAAGGATAGCATAAAAACCTCCTACGAATTTACCACCGACACTGATGGTACGTTTAAGATAATTTCAAAAGACTTTTTCGGCAAACGTATAGCATCGTTGAACCCCGAACTGCGAGGCGACCAAATAGACCATGAGGACTCTCTTTATGCTTTTGCACTTGACAGGTATTTCGCTCCTGAGTTCCGCATGTACGGCTATTGGGAAAGAACTCCCGGCCGCCCGCAAGAGAAGGCCGATACTCTCTACTCCCAACTGCGTCCGTTCGAGTATCAGCTTACGCAGGTAGAGGTTAAGGCGAAAAAAGATTTTGAACTTCGCAGCCGTCCCCCACGCAGCGAACTGCGCCTTAATTTCCTTGACGAGTGGGAATATGCACAAGATGTAACCTTCCTAAGAAACTCATTCACGTACGACGAGATACAAGATAAGTTGGAAGATATGTACGACGACTCATACGCTGAAGAAAAGGAGGTCCTCCTCGAAGTTAATGATTCCACGAAAGGTGCAATAGAATTTAGTAGGGAAACTTTAGACAAGGTTTTTCCATTACATGGAGTGCTGACGGCTGCCGATGTTTTGCAAAGCGCTTTCTGGCGACACAACTACACATGGTGCTATTGGATGCAGGCTGTGGTGGTGAAGGGGGAGTACAACAAAGACTCTGTTCCTCAATTTGACGAGGATTATATAAAAGGAGTGGACCCTGAAAAGATGCTCTCTTTTAAGGAATTTGTAATAAGAACCGATGCACTCATCCGCGAAAAGTTTGATAATACAATGGTTTTTTGGTACAAAAGAGGAATGAATTATCGTACCAAACGAAGACTTAATTATTCTTACGGGCCTTTCTACGATGCATTTATGAGCTATTATTATATAACACCTCGTGGCAGAGAGACTGTGGATGGATTTCCGGAACTCCCTATATTTCTTGAGAAAATTTCTCCTTGTGCGGGTGCGTTTCTTGCCATGCTAACTTCCGACAAACCCAGTCTTAATGACTTTAGATCGCTCTATCCGCGTCACCCCAATTATGTAGCCTGTTTCATTCCTTATAGCGAAAAAGAGCGTGCATCGATGCTTGTTCCCGAACTTCATCTGAAGACTGTCAAACGCTACACAATGTTGCAGGGTTACAACAAGAGTAAACAGTTCTATTCGCCCGATTACAGCGGAAAGCGTCCCGAGGGCAAAAAGGATTTTCGCCGCACTCTGCATTGGGTATCGCAGCCGACAGTGAACGCAGATGGAAAGATTGAATTTGAACTTTTCAACAGCAGCATTGCCAAGCATATAAAAGTAGATGTGAACGGTGTAGCCGATAATGGAGTGTTTACAACCTCAAAGCGTAAGGTCAATGTGCCTGTTGCCGAAAATGTCGATGGCAAGTGCTCTGTATTCCTGCATACTGACGAAAAATCGGGAAACAATCTTCGCGAAGGAATATTATCTTCCTATGGCGAGAAACTGACATCATTGGGCATCGGTCACCATCATAAAGGCGATTATCGCAAGGCATACGAACAGTTTATGCGTGCCACAAAGTTCGGCTATGCGCCGGCAATGTACTATATGGGTCTCTATTATATTAATGGTTACTGGGTTAAGCAAAATGATGAAATTGCATGCGGCTTTTTCTCAAAGGCTGCCGAAAGGGGCGACGTGCAAGCCGTCGATGCGCTTGCAACCTGTTATCTGAAGGGCTACGGGGTTGAGAAAAATCCTTTCGAGGCATTTAAATATTATAATATTGCCGCCGAACGAGGCTATTCAAAATCTCAAGTAGCTGTCGGTAACATGTATTACAATGGTACGGGTGTCGAGCGTAACTCTGAAAAGGCCTATTATTGGTACAATCTTGCTGCCGAAAAGGGCGAGCCGCTTGCACTTTATAAACTTGCCGAAGATTATAGTGCAAAGGATTCGCTCGCCAGTAAAAGAGCTCTGAAAAATTCCCCGGCTTTCGATTACTATAAGCGTGCCGCCGATGGGGGTGTGCCCGAGGCGCAAATGTACATAAGCCGTTGTTACCTGACGGGGCGCTATGTCAAGAAGAATAAAAAAAAGGCTTTTGAATGGGCGCTGCGTGCCGCCGAAGGCGGGCTTGTGCAGGCACAGGAGTTTGTTGCGTACAGCTATCAGAAGGGTCGCGGTGTCGATAAAAATCAGTTATATGCTTACAATTGGTACAAAAAAGCTGCCGCAAACGGTAGCGTTGCGGCAGTTGCAAAGGTTAAAGAGTACGAGGCTTTTAAACAGTTTGTTTATTAAATGTTCATGTTGGGTCAATCGTCAATGTCGATAATGTTGAACTTTGTGTCGAACGTAAGTTCCAATTTGTTCGATAGCTTAAGCTCGTAATCTATTCTGTCGCGCTCAATCTGAATAATCTTTGCCTCGGGGTAATTGTCATTCACATACTTTTTAATCTGTGCAGGGACAATGGGTGCGGGCACTGACGATTGTCGGCAATCGACCTCTTTCCACTCGCCGTTGCGGTTAAACTCCACTTTTGTGCCATTGGCGAACATCACTTCGTACGATCTTTCCAAAAAGTCGCGCTCGTCTTTGACATAAGTTATTTTTATGCTTTTAAAGTGGCTGGCGATGAACTGCTGCGCTTTTTGTGGCAGGTTTTCTTTTGTTGTCAAACGGTCGTTGTCGGCGTTTGCGGTTATAATACCGAACGAAAATACAGCTAATGCAATAACGATAAACTTTTTCATAATTCTTTTCTTAGTTGGTGGTTAAACATTCATTTTTTATTATTTAATTGCAACAGGCGTTGCCTATCTTCGCATCATTTACATTGCAAAGGTTACGCCCGATTCTGAAAAGAATCTGAAAAAATGAGAAATTTCTATTTTTTTTCGATTATTTTTTCTGCTGATAGTGAAATTGCTTATGGTCGGCCTTTATAAATTGAGCAACTGCTCAATTTATAAAGCAGTTTTTTATTCACTCTTGCTGTGTATTTGTAAGAGGAGTATGATAAGAAAATTTGAATCATATATATAACTGCCGCCAGCTATATTAACCACTCTGCAACTGTCAATTGTATTTCATCTTTGTAAGAATTTGCTTCGTTCGTGTCTCTACTATATAAAAATGAATATTATGTGTAAGGTCTTTATCGAAAAAAACGAATGCAATTTTGTATATAACAGAGGTGAATTTAATCTTGAAAAAACCGAGAATGGAAATGTGAGAGTAGCGGTGTGCAAAATACCGGCATTTAACAGTGCCGATTCGGCCGTTTGCATGCTGCATATAGATGAAAATTACAATATCTCTCTGCCAATGAACGGAAATATGGTTGTAAAAATGGAACCTTTGCCCAAGTCAATTTATTTGCTCATTTTGTGTCACCCCGAGGGTTTTCTGCTTAAAAACATATATGACTATCGCACGGAATTGGAATATATCTATCGCAAAGTGTCCCGTCGCGAGAACCCCACAGTAATACGTCGTCTGATTAACGAAATTACTAATCCGTTAAACAGTGCGCTGCATAAAAATCTCTCTATTATACGTGCGGCATTTCTTAAAAAATTACCTGCCGATATTGCTCAGTTTTTTATTCCTGTGCGTAACCGTGGGCGCGAGCATTATGTTCTTTTGGATAGTTCGTCTATTAAATTGCCTGATAATTTGTGTTTCCGGAACAAAAACTAATTATAAAATAACAAACACAGGTCGCAATATTTGCCTATTTTCGATAAACTTCATACTTTTGCAATAAATATTAGAGATTCAGGGATGAAAGTAATGAAATTCGGCGGAACTTCGGTTGGTTCCGCAACAAGTATATTAAATCTTAAGAAAATAGTAGAGGCCGAGCAGCAGCCTGTGATAGTGGTGGTTTCTGCATTGGGCGGCATTACCGACAAACTTATAAAAACGTCGCAGATGGCGGCGTCCGGCGATGTTTCTTATGCGAATGAGTTTCAAGGGATTGTTACACGCCATTATGAACTTATAAACGCTGTTATTCCCGAGGATAAGGCAAAAAGAGAATTGCTGACAAAAATTGATGCTCTGTTGCACGACTTGGGAAATATTTATCAGGGTATTTTCCTAATAAATGACCTCTCGCAGAAATCCGAGGCGATGATTGTCAGCTATGGCGAGCGTATTTCGAGCCTTATAGTTTCCGTACTTATAAAAGATGCCAAGCATTACGATTCTCGTTCTTTTATAAAGACCGAGACTAAGCGTGGAAAATACATATTGGACAATGACCTTACTGATTCGCTCATTAAAGAAAAATTCCTCGGTGAAGATATAAATGTTGCCGTTGTTCCCGGCTTTATAGCAACCGATAAAGAGACGGGCGAGATTACCAACTTGGGACGTGGGGGCTCGGACTATACAGCGTCGCTTATTGCAGCATCGCTGAAGGCCGATGCTCTTGAAATATGGACAGACGTTGATGGTTTTATGACGGCCGACCCGCATGTTATAGGCAAGGCTTACACCATACAGCATTTGAGTTATTTAGAGGCTACCGAACTTTGCAACTTCGGCGCAAAGGTTGTTTATCCTCCTACTATTTACCCTGTTTGCAAGGCTAATATTCCCATTCGTATAAAAAACACCTTTAATCCCGCAGCCGAAGGTACTATTATAAACAACGAGAGTTGTTGCGGCGGCAGGCTTATTAAAGGTATTTCCAGCATAAACGACACTGACCTTTTGACTGTTCAAGGATTGGGAATGGTAGGTGTTGTGGGTGTGAATCACCGCATTTTCCGCGCACTTGCCGATGCCGGAATAAGTGTCTTTCTTGTGGCACAGGCATCTTCGGAGAACAGCACCTCTTTAGGTTTGCGTCATGTTGATGCGGCTCTTGCATGCGATGTGCTGAACGAAGAGTTTGCAAAAGAAATTTCGATGGGTCTTATGGAAACTATTTGTGCCGTAAGCAATCTATCGACAGTGGCTATTGTAGGTGAAAATATGCGTCAGACCCCCGGCATTGTCGGGAAACTGTTCCAGACACTTGGTCGCAATGGTATAAATGTTGTTGCTTGTGCGCAGGGTGGACAAGAGACTAATATATCGTTTGTAGTTAAGGCCGACCATCTGCGCAAGACACTGAATGTCATACACGACTCCTTCTTCTTGTCGGAGTACAAGGTACTCAACCTCTTTATCTGTGGAACGGGTACAGTGGGCGGCAGCCTTATTGAGCAGATAGATGCCCAGCGCGAAAATCTGATGCAAGAGCATAGTCTCATGCTTAATGTGGTGGGCGTGGCAAGCAGCCGCCGTGCAATATTCAACCGTGAGGGCATCGACCTTTCTACTTATCGCGAACAACTTGAGAAGAGCGAGGATAGCAATATTGAAAAATTACGCGACGGCATTATAGGAATGAATATTTTCAATTCAGTGTTTGTCGATTGTACAGCAAGCGGCGATGTTGCTTCTCTGTACGAAGATTTATTGTCGCACAACGTTTCGGTTGTGGCGGCCAACAAGATTGCTGCCTCTTCGGATTATTCCACATATAACAGACTTAAGCAGATTGCACGTGCGCGTAACGTGAAATATCTTTTCGAGACAAATGTGGGGGCCGGTCTTCCTGTTATCTGCACCATTAACGACCTTATAAACAGTGGTGACAAGATACTGAAAATAGAGGCAGTACTCAGCGGAACGCTTAACTTTATATTCAATGCTCTCAGCGAAGATGTACCCTTCAGCCGTACAGTGAAATTGGCAAAAGAGCATGGTTACAGCGAGCCCGACCCGCGTATTGACCTAAGCGGTAAAGATGTTATACGCAAGCTGGTGATTCTGGCTCGCGAGGCAGGCTACACGATTGAACAAGAGGATGTTGAGGCCAATCTTTTTATTCCCGAAGAGTTCTTCAACAGTTCGCTCGAAGAATTTTGGGCGTCGTTGCCGTCGCTCGATGCCGAGTTTGAGAATGACCGCCGTCGTCTGAGCAGCGAAGAGAAACATTGGCGTTTCGTTGCGAAGTTCGAGGGTGGTAAAGGTTCTGTGTCGTTGTGCGAAGTAGATCGCCGCCATCCATTCTATCATCTTGAGGGTAGCAACAATATAATACTTCTCACAACAGAGCGTTACAGAGAGTATCCAATGCTCATACAAGGCTATGGAGCAGGTGCGGGAGTTACAGCAGCCGGAGTATTTGCCGATATTATGCGCATAGCAAATATTTGATAGAAACAATACATATAAATATCAATCAGGGAATTACACTTAATCGTCCGTGTAATTCCCTGATTGATATTTATACGCGCGCCAAGTATAAGAACTTTAGGCCTGTTTTTCTCTTTTTTGCTCCATGCGGTACATCCCTGTAAGCACCAGCGTTGCTCCAAGAATAGCAATCCATGTGATTTTCTCGTCCAGTACTAACCACGATGTTACCATAGTTACAACAGGGTTGAAATATATGAAATTCGTTGCGCGCACTGTGCCTAATCTCTTTAGAACCATATTCCACAGAGTGTAGCAGAGCATCGAAGCGACGCATCCCAATGTCAGAATGTTCATCCACACAACACAGCCTCCATCGGTCAATAATTCTATATTCGGTGGGTTTTTTATGAAAAAAGGCAGTATGGTCAGTACGCCGTAGCCAAAGACTTTGCGCATGATGAGCATTGTGCTGTAACGCGGCTGCATATATTTCATCAGTATTGAATAGAGTGTCCAGCAGATACATGCTGCAAATGCCAATGCGTCGGCGAGCGGCGACAGTTTCAGTACGAAATTGCCGTTGAAAATGACCAATACCATGCCTGCAAATGCAATAAATGAACCTAAAAGTACATCTTTCTTCATCCTCTCTTTCGGGGACAAAATTCCAATGGCAAGGGCGGTAATAAGCGGAGTAGTACACACCAATAGCGACACGTTTGAGCAGTAGCCGTATATGAGTGCGGTATTCTCTGTCACAAAATAGAGCGAGCCGCCTGTCACGCCGAGCAACAGGGCGACGGCCTCGTCGCGCCAACTGTTAAGGAACATACGTTTTTCGGCAAAAGGTATAATAAGCAGGTAGGCGAGTAGGAAACGATAGAGAAAAATCTCCTCGGGGCACAGCCCTGCGTTTATTAGTACTTTTGTCTGTACAAATGTTGTTCCCCAAATGGCAACAACAAAAAAGGCTGTTGCATACGAAAGAATATTATTTCCGTTATTTGCGACAACCTTTTTCATAGATAACATTGTTGGAATTTGTTCGTAATTGCAGAACTGATTCTTATTGTTGGGGGATGTTCATCTCTTTAGCAACCTCTGTTGCACGTGCTAATGCCAAATGAATGTTTGCGCATACATTCTTCTCGCCTACCATCTTCTTGACGCCGGCCTTTGTCAGCACCCGGTCTACATTGTCGTGAACACCCGAGAGAATGATTGTGCGACCCTCTTGCAGTGACGATTGTACAAAAATTTCCAGATTGTGAAGTGCGGTAGAGTCAATGAATGTCACCTTGCGCATTCTCAGCACACGAATGGGTACGGGAGGTGTCATGCGTGTAAGCTCGTCAAACTTGTTGGCAATGCCGAAGAAGAACGGGCCTTCAATCTCGTAAACCTCGACACCTTGGGGAATGGTAAGATTCTCGTCGCCATTCTCGCCATCGTGGTGCACCTCCATTTGGTCTCTTATGACTGAGATACTTGTACTTTCCATCATACGTTTCATGAATTCCACAATAGCGAGGATAAGTCCAACCTCTATGGCAAGTGTCAGGTCGAAGAATACTGTCAGCAGCAGTGTTACGAATAGCACTGTAACTCCGGCAACCGATTTTTTGCACATTGATGCAATGGTTCGCCAGCCGCTCATGTTGTAGGACACCATGACCAATACTCCTGCAAGACAGGGCATGGGGATGCGGCCTACTATTCCGCCCAAGAATAGCAAAACAAGCAACAGTACGAATGTGTGTACAACTCCGGCGATGGGTGTTTTTCCACCATTGTTAATGTTGGCCATTGTACGGGCAATAGCACCTGTTGCGGGTATTCCGCCGAAGAAAGGAACCACCATATTGGCAATACCTTGTCCTATAAGCTCGGTGTTCGAATTATGTCTGTCGCCAATAATACCGTCGGCAACCATAGCCGATAGCAACGACTCTATTGCGCCAAGCATGGCTATTGTGAATGCCACAGGAGCAAGGTTCTGTACCGTTGCGAAAAAACTCATGTCGCCATCTATCGCAGGTATGCGAAACTCGGGCAGTCCCGAAGGCAGTTCGTAAAGGTCGCCGATGGTCTTTATGGAATTTACTCCGGCAAACTCTTTTAAAAGCCATGCTGCGATTGTCATAATAATAATGGCCAGCAACGACCCGGGTATTTTCTTTGAAATTTTTGGTGTCAGCGCAATCAGTGCAATGCTTGCAATTCCCATAGCCGCGCTCCACCAATCAATGTTGCCGATGTTGCTTGTGTAACATATCCATTTGTCGATGAAGTTGGCAGGAATATCGGAAATTCCAAGGCCTAAAAGGTCGTTCATCTGTGTAGAGAAGATGGTAATGGCAATACCTCCCGTAAATCCTACAATGATGGGGTAGGGCATGAATTTAATGACACTTCCCAATCGGAACATTCCCATTAATATAAGAATAATTCCGGCCATGATGGTTGCAATAGTCAAGCCTCCGATGCCATACTGTTGTATCACTCCGTAGATTATTACAATAAATGCACCGGTGGGGCCGCCTATTTGCACCTTTGAGCCTCCAAAGATGGATATAAGCAATCCGGCTATGATGGCGGTTACCAGTCCCTCGGTGGGTCCCACGCCGCTGGCAATGCCGAATGCAATAGCCAAAGGAATTGCAACGACGCCTACAATAATTCCTGCCATAATGTCGGCACTCAATTTCTCGCGAGAGTAATTCTTTAATGTAGAAAGAATCTTAGGACTAAAGTCGATAAGTTTGCTTGCTTTCATTTTTTTTTGTGTGTTTGTGTCTGTCTTTTTTTAGAAAATGCTTAATGTTATTTTATAAGCATATTGCTTAAAAGTTCTTAAAAACGGCTGCAAATTTACAACAAAATTCTTAGAAAATGTTTAAAACTATGCCCTTGAAATTTTTATAAATCTTTTTTTAGAATGTTTTTTATGCGCATAATGGGCTAAGCAACCGCAAAAAATGGTGAAACAGACAAAAAAGAGCATAAAAAGACAACTATTTGGAATAACATTTCGATAGTAGTTATATGCTTTTTTCAAGATAATGATTCATGCATTCGTACGGTGGAAAATTTGATATTTTTGGACCGTGCGAAACAGTGCCTGCTGACCCCTTAATT
>CAZXIQ010000032.1:0-11573 GCA_964640785.1 uncultured Bacteroidaceae bacterium
AATAAAAATCAGAAAAACAGATAAAAAATAAAATACAATGAAGACAAACGTAGGCGTAGTTTTTGGCGGACGTTCCGTAGAAAACGAAATATCAGTTATTACCGCGAATCAGATGATTCAGGCAATGGACAGCGAAAAATACAACATAATACCCATATACATAACCAAAGAGGGAAAATGGTACAGCGGCGACGCTCTTTTCAACGTAGACAACTACCGCGATACAAAAAAACTGCTCGCACAATGCGAAGAGGTGTACATACGCCCCAACTACGGCGACACCAACCTCTACCGTTGCAACAAAAGCATGTTCAAGAAAGAAGTTGTAGCCAAGCTCGACGTAGTAATCCCCACCCTTCACGGTACCAACTGCGAAGATGGCACCTTTCAGGGAGTAATGGAATTTGCAGGCATACCCTACGCCGGATGCAACACACTCGCATCGGCCAACGGAATGGACAAAATAACCATGAAGATGATACTCAAAGAGTGTGGCGTACCAGTAATAGACTACTGCTGGTTCTCGGACAAAGAGTGGTTCGACCGTCAAGCGACAGTCGTTGCGAAAATTGAAAATAAATTAGGTTACCCGGTAATTGTAAAACCCGCCAACCTCGGTTCGAGCGTGGGAATAAAAGCAGCACACAACAAAGAAGAACTCATCGACGCAATAGAAAATGCAATACAATTCACCAACCGCATAATCATTGAGAAATATGTTCAAAAGCTCAAAGAGGTAAACTGCGCAGTGCTTGGCAACTACTACGATTGCCAACCCTCGGTGTGCGAAGTACCCGTACGCAGCGGTGAGATTCTATCTTATCAAGACAAATACATGAACGGCGGCGGCAAACAATCGCAAGGCATGCAATCGACAGTGCGTGAAATTCCCGCCAACCTGCCCGAAGAGACAACAAAGTTCATACAGAATGCCGCATGTGAAACATTCCGCGCACTCTCGTGCGACGGCGTCTCACGCATAGACTTCATCATAGACGAAGCAAGCGGAGAAATTTTTGTAAACGAAATAAACACCATCCCCGGTTCACTCTCGTTCTACCTGTGGGAGTACAGCGGAATAAACTTCAGCACTCTTGTAGACCGCCTGATAGAAATAGCCATACGCCGCCAACAGGATGCCAACCAAAAAGTTGTAAACTACGGCGACAACATCTTCTCGGGAAAATCGGCACAAGGAGCAAAAATGGGTGGAAAAGCAGGAGGCAAATTCGGCAGTAAATTCGGGAAATAAAAGTGACACAAGAGATAAACATATTCTCGCCCGACAATGACACAAGCATGGAGATTCCACTCTCCGAGAGTCGTGTAGCGGCAGGCTTTCCATCGCCTGCCGAACACTACTCATCCCTAAAGCTCGACCTTAACAAAGAACTTATAAAGAACCCCGCATCCACCTTTTATGCCCGCGTAAAAGGTGTTTCAATGATAGACGAAGGAGTAGACGATGGCGACCTTATAGTTATAGACAAAAGCCTTGAACCACACAACGGATGCCTTGCAGTCTGTTACATCGACGGAGAATTCACCTTGAAAAGATTCGAGAAACACAAGAATTACGGTCTTTTAATACCCGCAAACAAAGAATACAGCCCCATAAAAGTTACAGAAGAAAATGACTTTCTCATCTGGGGCATAGTAACCTACATAATAAAGAAAATGTAATAAACTGTCCAATGTACGGACTATGCGACTGCAACAACTTCTTTGTCTCGTGCGAACGAGTGTTCAACCCCTCGCTCAACGGACGCCCCGTAGTTGTACTAAGCAACAACGACGGTTGCGTAGTCTCGCGCAGCAACGAAGCAAAAGCCATAGGCATAAAGATGGGACAACCCCTCTACCAGATACACGACCTTGTGAAACGCCACAACGTTGCAGTACACTCGAGCAACTACCAACTATACGGAGACATGTCCCAACGAGTGATGGACACACTGAAAGCCCACATACCCCACATAGAAATATACTCCATCGACGAAGCCTTCCTCGACCTCGAAGAGTACCCCATCGAAAATCTGCAAAAATTCGGATACACCCTTTCGCACACCATCAAGCGCAACACAGGCATTCCCGTAAGCATAGGAATATCACACACAAAGACCCTTGCAAAAATAGCAAGCAAGCTATGCAAGAACTACCCCAAGCTGCAAGGCATCTGCCTTATGCACCGCGACGAGGACATTTCAAAAGTACTATCGCGCTACCCTGTCGAAGAAATTTGGGGCATAGGCCGCCGCCATAGCAAACAGTTACATACGTTGGGCATAAAAACAGCCGCACAACTATGCTCAAAGCCCGAAATATGGATACGCAACCGTCTGAGCATAACCGGTGTACGCACATGGCGCGAACTACACGGAACCCCAAGCATAGAATTCAGCCACAAGATAGCCGACAAACAAACAATAACCGTCTCGCGTTCATTCGCCAAGGAACTTTACGAATTTGAAGATATACACCAGACAATATCAACCTTTGCCACACTTGCAGCCGAAAAACTGCGTCGTCAGCACTCGGTAACAGGAGAACTGCAAGCATTCATACTCACCAACCGTCACCGCGACGACCAGCCACAGCATCGCGAAGGGAAACTTTACAAATTTCCCACCCCCACCAACAGCACACTCGAAATAGTCAAAGCAGCCACAATACTGCTCAAAGATATTTACCGCAAAGGCTACGGCTACAAAAAAAGCGGAGTAACACTAAGCGACATTACCCCCGACAACGTCGTTCAAAGTTCAATATTCGACACAATAGACCGTCCGAAACACAAACTGTTGATGGAAACAATAGACAACATAAATGCCACCATAGGCAGGGAAAGCGTAAAGTTAGTGTCACAAGGCAATATATCGCAACACATTAACCATCAACACCTTTCGCCACAATACACAACCGAATGGAAAGACATACTCGTTGTAAAAGTATAGCTATCACTCGCCAAATTGCAACGAAAGTTGCGGATTCTCGCCCGTCAGATTAAAAGTCATACGATGATGCGGTGTTGCACCAAACTCGCGAACAGCCGCACGATGCTTAGGCGTCGGATAACCCTTATTATGCTGCCAATCGTACTGCGGAAACTCCTTGCTGATGCCAAGCATATAATCGTCACGATAAGTCTTTGCAAGAATCGACGCAGCAGCAATACTCATGAATTTAGCATCACCCTTGACAACCGTCGTATAAGGAATATTTTTATAAGGCGTAAACCTGTTGCCATCTATCAGCAGATGCTGAGGAACAATACTCAACTGCTCCACAGCACGCTGCATGGCAAGAAAAGAGGCCTTGAGAATATTAATCTCATCAATTTCGGCAGCCGTCACCACCCCCACAGCCCACGCAAGAGCCTCACGCTCTATAACCTCGCGCAATGCGTAACGCTGCGTCTCAGTAAGTTTCTTAGAATCATTCAGCAACTCATTTCTAAAATCCTTAGGCAGAATGACAGCCGCAGCATAGACAGGCCCCGCAAGACAACCGCGCCCCGCCTCGTCACATCCGGCCTCAATTTTATCAGGGTGTAAAAACTGTTGCAACATACCTTAACCGAACATTTTCGCAACACGATTAATACCGGCAACAAGTGCATCAACCTCTTCGCGCGTATTATACAGCGCAAACGAGGCACGCACCGTACCCGGAATACCAAAATAATCAATCAACGGCTGCGCACAATGATGCCCTGTTCTAATGGCAATTCCAAGCCTGTCGAGCAAAGTGCCAAGGTCGGCAGGGTGAATATCACCCACCAAAAAAGAAATTGCAGCACCGTCGGGCTCTCCAAAGATGCGCATTCCCGGAATTTCCCTCAACTGTTCAAGAGCGTAACGGGTAAGAAACTGCTCGTGAGCAGCAATTTCGTCAATACCGATGTTATTTACATAATCAAGAGCCCGAGCAAGAGCAATAGCCCCCACATAGTCGGGTGTACCCGCCTCGAACTTATAAGGCAATTCATTGAAAGTAGTCTTTTCGAAACGCACAGTCTGAATCATCTCTCCACCACCCTGATAAGGTCTCATACGGTTAAGAATATCCTCTTTTCCATAGAGTACCCCAATACCGGTGGGACCATAAATCTTGTGTCCGCTGAACACAAAGAAGTCAGCATCAAGCTCCTGCACATCAACCTTTTTATGCGGAACACTCTGCGCACCATCTATCAGCACCGGAACATTATATCCATGAGCAATATCAATAAACTCCTTTACAGGATTAGTAACGCCCAACACATTGGAAGTGTGAGTAATACTCACGAAACGTGTCCTTTCGTTGAAAAGCCCTTTATAAGCCTCTTTATCGAGCCTTGCATCGGCCGTCAGCGGAATGACACGCAACTTTATTCCCACACGCTCAACCAACAGTTGCCAAGGAACAATGTTACTATGATGCTCCATAGTGGAAACAATAACCTCGTCGCCACGTTGCAAAAAACTCTCACCGAAAGACGCAGCCACAAGATTAATGCTCTCAGTGGTACCACGTGTGAAGATAACCTCGTGACGATGGCGGGCATTAATAAAAGCACGCACCGTCTCCCGGGCATCCTCATACTGTTCGGTAGCCTTCTGCGACAGAAAGTGAACGCCACGATGAACATTAGCATTAACATTAGTGTAGGCCTCTGTTATTGCCTCTATCACACACAAAGGTTTCTGCGTCGTTGCAGCATTGTCAAGGTATATAAGATTCTTACCATAAACCTCGCGCTGCAAAATAGGGAATTCCCCTCTTATTTCGTACGGATTAAACATACTTCATCATTTACACAAAGAGCAACCCTTGCAACGGTTAAGCTCTCCACGGAATCTTTTTTCTACCAAAATATGCAACCTCTCACGCAAAGCATCGAGCTTTACAGCATCTATAACCTCACCTGCAAATGCAAACATCAACAAATGCTTAGCCTCGTCGGCAGGAATACCTCGCTGTTGCATATAAAATAATGCATTCTCGTCAAGTTGTCCCACGGTTGAACCATGACCACACTTTACATCATCGGCATAAATTTCCAACTGCGGTTGCGCATACATACGCGCACACTTCGTCAGGCACAAATTTCTGTTCGTCTGATGCGAAACAGTCTGTTGTGCATCCTTGCGTATGAGCATTTTGCCCGAGAAAACACCCTTTGCCTCTTCGTCAAGAACATATTTATACAATTCGTTGCTGCAGCAACGTCCAACAACATGGTCTACGAGAGTATTATTTTCCACATGCTGCTTTTTGTCCGAAATTGCAAGGCCGTACATATTAACCTCGGCACCTTCACCCTCTAACGACACATGTGCGCTGTTACGTGTAAGTCCGTTTGTAAGCGTTATTGTCGTATGATTGAAATTGCTATCAGCCTCTTGTTTGACAAAAAGCTGTGAAAGTCTCACATTTTCGTCATGTGTCTCTTCAAGCTCACACAAGTCCAAACGCGCATTGCGTCCTATAAAAACCTCAACCACCTGCAACGAAAGAGATTTTATATTTTCCACCGCATGGTCACATATAAGCATAGAAGCCTGCGCTCCCTCTTCGAGCACAATGAGCAGACGACGGTTAGTAAGAAGGTCTACATTGGAACGCAACACATTCATAAGCTGAATAGTCCTGTCCACACAACAATTCTTGGGAACGAACAACAAAAAACCATCCTGCACAAATGCAGTGTTGAACATCGTAACACCATCACCACGCTCGGCAAGTGCATTATAATAAGGTGCAAGCAGAGAAGGATTCTTGGTTGCAAATTCATTAAGGCTGCCCACTATAACACCCTCGGGCAAGCTATCCGCACCACCCTTTGAATAATACGTATCATTAACAATATACTCTTGATGCGTATGCAGATTAGGCACATCACACGAAAAAATCTCACGCGGATTTATGGGCACATTCAAGCGGCCGAGGTTCATTCCGTAATTCTCCGAGAAGATGGGACGCACATCAGTATATCTGTACAATTCATTCTTCGACGAGGGGAACCCCATCGCCTTGAAAGCATTATAGGCCTTTACACGCTCCCTATTAAGAAGTTCGGCACAAGGCTCCTCTATAAGCGCCCTATTCCCATCGAAAAGTTCTATATATTCCTGTTCGTAGCTCATCACCGGTTCTCGTTTTTAATCCAATCATAACCTCTCTCCTCAAGTTCCAATGCAAGCTCGGGGCCGGCAGTCTTAACAATTCTGCCATTGTAAAGCACATGCACAATATCGGGTTTAATGTAGTCGAGCAGACGTTGATAGTGTGTAATTACAAGGGTCGAAGTATCGGGACGTTTAAGTTTATTCACACCCTCAGCAACAATGCGCAGCGCGTCAATGTCAAGACCCGAATCTGTCTCGTCGAGAATACTCAAAGAAGGCTCTAACATCGCCATCTGGAATATCTCGTTACGTTTCTTCTCTCCGCCACTGAAACCCTCGTTTACCGAACGGTTGGCAAGTTTACTGTCCAAATTAACAAGCGCACGTTTCTCGCGCATAAGTTTCAGAAAGTCACCGGCACTCATAGCCGGCTCACCTTTATACTTAAGCTTGGCATTAATAGCCGCACGCATGAAATTCGTCATACTTACACCTGCAATCTCCACCGGATACTGAAACGAGAGAAAAACACCCTCGTGACTTCTATCCTCGGGCGACAAATCCAACAGATTCTTACCCTTGTATATAACCTCGCCATCGGTAACAGTATAAGCCGGATGCCCCACAAGAACATTGCTCAAAGTACTTTTACCCGAGCCGTTAGGCCCCATTATAGCATGCACCTCGCCGGGTTTTACGGTAAGATTAATACCCTTCAATATCTCTTTTCCCTCTATCGTAGCGTGAAGATTCCTTATTTCTAAAAGATTTTCCATTTTTCTATAAATATATTTATCCTACCGAACCTTCGAGCGACACACTTAACAATTTCTGCGCCTCGATGGCAAATTCCATAGGTAATTTATTAAGTACCTCTTTGGCGTAACCATTAACAATAAGCCCGATGGCCTCCTCGGTGTCAATACCTCGCTGATTGCAGTAAAAAAGCTGTTCCTCGGATATTTTAGAGGTAGTAGCCTCGTGTTCTATAATCGCACTGTCATTATGAATATCCATATACGGGAAAGTGTGCGCACCGCAGCGGCTGCCAAGCAACAGCGAATCACATTGACTGTAATTTCTCGCATTATCAGCATTTTTTGCCACACGCACAAGCCCGCGATAGGAATTCTGGCTCTGACCGGCAGATATTCCCTTGCTAATGATGGTACTGCGACAATTCTTTCCAAGATGAATCATCTTTGTACCCGTATCGGCCTGCTGGAAATTATTTGTCAGCGCAACAGAATAGAACTCACCTTGGGAATTATCGCCGCGCAACACACAACTGGGATATTTCCAAGTAATTGCCGAACCGGTCTCGACCTGTGTCCACGAAAGTTTGCTGTTCGCACCACGACACTCACCACGCTTGGTCACAAAGTTATAAATACCTCCGCGACCCTGTGCATCACCCGGATACCAATTCTGCACAGTGCTGTATTTCACCTCGGCATTGTTGCAGACAACAATTTCAACGATAGCAGCATGCAACTGATTCTCGTCGCGCATGGGAGCCGTACACCCCTCAAGATAAGAGACATAACTATCATCGTCGGCAACAATCAGTGTGCGCTCGAACTGTCCAGTCTGCGCAGCATTTATACGGAAATATGTCGATAATTCCATCGGACAACGCACCCCTTTGGGAATATACACAAACGAACCGTCGCTAAAAACAGCAGAATTCAGCGCAGCAAAAAAATTGTCGCGATAATTTACCACAGAGCCAAGATACTGCTGCACAAGGTCGGGAAACTCCTGCACAGCCTCGCTCATAGAGCAAAATATTATACCCTTTTCCCTTAGTTCCTCTTTAAAAGTAGTCTTCACGGAAACCGAGTCCATCACAGCATCCACCGCAGTGTTGCTAAGAGCAAGACGCTCTTCGAGCGGAATACCCAACTTGTCGAAAGTCTTCATCAGTTCCGGGTCAATTTCCTTATTTTCGCTACTCTTTTTCTTTTTCAACGGGTCGGCATAATACGAAATTGCCTGATAATCAATAGGCGGAATATTCAAATGTGCCCATTGCGGCATTTCCAACGTCTGCCAATATCTATATGCCTTTAAACGAAACTCCAACAACCACTCGGGCTCGCCCTTTTTCGAGGATATAAGCCTTATGACATCTTCGTTGAGTCCCTTATCAATAATTTCGGTGTTTATATTGCTTATAAAGCCATATTTATATGCTTTATCGGCAATCTTCCTAAATATGTTGTTACTCTTTTTTTTCATGTATCCCTTTTTTCATCTCATCTATAAAAGCAACCGAAAGTTTGCGCATCGGCTTATATAACATCGAATTTTCCTGCGATGTTCTACCGAAAAGCACATTTGTATTATCTATCTTATTAATGACCGACACAACCCCTACAAACAACAGTACGGTTATTACAGCGCTCAACAATCCCCCCAACAACCTATCGGCAAAGCCCAACAGTATCAACCTGAAAAACCAACGTATAACACTGCCTATCAACTGAAAAGCACCTACTATGATTGCAAAGATAAGCACCCCCGCCAGCAGATAGCAAATAACAGAATTCCATCCTGTCCATTCAACCAATTTACTGCCGAGCGATTGGTAAAATAAGATAGCTTGGAGCAGGCCTATCACAATACCCGCTCCAAGTGTCAATTGTTTGATAATACCTTTGTAGCACCCGATGGCAAAACCAATAACCACCACAGCCGCAAAGATTATATCCAAAGTATTCATCTCTTACAATTTCTGTTTAACCTCAATCTCCACGAAAGTCTCGATAATATCACCAACTTTAATATCATCGTTACCGTTAAGACTGATACCACACTCATAGTTCACGTTCACCTCTTTAACATCCTCCTTGAAACGCTTGAGTGCAGCAAGACTGCCGGTGAAGATGACAATACCGTCGCGTATAAGACGTGCACGGTCGGTACGCTTAACCTTACCCTCGCGAACAAGACATCCGGCAACCGTACCCACTCTGCTGATGTGGAACGTCTCACGCACCTCGATGGTAGCAGTAACCTCCTCCTTAAGCACAGGAGCAAGCATACCCTCCATAGCCGCCTTAACCTCCTCGATAGCATCGTAGATAATAGAGTAAAGACGAATATCAACACCATCCTGCTCGGCAAGTTTGCGTGCAGTCACCGACGGGCGCACTTGGAAACCAACGATGATTGCATCCGACGCAGCCGCAAGACTGACGTCCGATTCCGAAATTTGTCCCACAGCCTTGTGAATAACATTCACCTGTATAGTCTCTGTCGAAAGTTTTATCAACGAGTCGCTGAGAGCCTCGATAGAGCCATCCACGTCACCCTTGACAATTATATTAAGTGTCTGGAAGTTACCAAGAGCAATACGACGACCAACCTCGTCGAGAGTAAGCATTTTCTGTGTACGCAGACCCTGCTCGCGTTGCAACTGCTCGCGTTTACCGGTAATCTCACGTGCCTCACGCTCGCTGTCTACAATATTGAAAGTGTCACCGGCTGCGGGCGCACCGTTCAAGCCAAGTATAAGCGCAGGTTCGGCAGGACGCACCTTCTGAATACGCTGGTTACGCTCGTTGAATATAGCCTTAACCTTTCCCCACTGAGTACCCGCAACAACAATGTCACCCACGCTGAGTGTACCATTCTGCACAAGCACGGTAGCAACGTATCCGCGACCCTTGTCAAGCGTAGACTCAATCACAGAGCCCACAGCCTTGCGGTCGGGGTTAGCCTTAAGTTCAAGAAGCTCAGCCTCGAGCAGCACTTTTTCCATAAGTTCCGAAACGCCAAGACCTTTCTTTGCCGAAATATCCTGAGACTGATATTTTCCACCCCAATCCTCGACAAGCAGGTTCATATTGGCAAGTTCCTCTTTAATACGGTTAGGGTCGGCACTGGGCTTATCCACCTTGTTTATGGCAAAGACAATGGGCACACCTGCCGCCATAGCATGGTTGATAGCCTCTTTTGTCTGAGGCATCACATTGTCGTCGGCAGCGATAATGATAATTGCAATATCGGTAATCTTCGCACCACGAGCACGCATGGCGGTAAATGCCTCGTGACCGGGAGTGTCAAGGAAAGTGATGCGCTTGCCATTCTCCATCTTCACATTATAAGCACCAATGTGCTGTGTGATACCTCCGGCCTCACCGGCAATCACATTCGATTTTCTGATATAGTCGAGCAACGAAGTCTTACCGTGGTCTACGTGACCCATCACAGTGATAATGGGCGCACGAGGCACAAGATTAGCCTCGTCATCACCATCCTCGGCAATAGCATGAGCAACCTCGGCACTCACATACTCTGTCGTGAATCCAAACTCCTCGGCTACCAGATTAATAGTCTCTGCATCAAGACGTTGGTTGATAGACACCATGATACCTATGCTCATACAAGTTGCAATAACCTGTGTAACAGAGATATTCATCATGCTTGCAAGCTCGTTGGCAGTAACAAATTCAGTCAGCTTAAGAACCTTGCTCTGCTCCATTTCGCTATTTTCGAGCTGTTGCTGACGCTCGGCAGCAAGCTCACGTTTCTCTTTACGATATTTCGCAGCCTTTCCTTTGCCACGATTGGTCAGACGTTCGAGTGTCTCCTTTATCTGCTTTGAAACATCCTCGTCATTAACCTCGCTCTTGTCGTAACGTTTATGCTGACGGTCACGGTCTTTACGACTGCCTTTGGATGCGTTGCTATCCTTACCGCTATTCTTGCCCCCACCTTGCCAATTATTATTCTGGCCTTCATTCGACTGCTGAGCATTGCCACCATTTTGAACAGTGTCAATGTTTACACGCTGGTTACCTATACGGGCACGTTTTTTCTTCTTCTCGGCCGAATTTTCGCCACCATGATTATTTTTGGCATTCTCTCGGGCTTGTTTGCGTTGCTCTTCGCGCAGTTTATCCTTCTCTTCACGCTCCTTTCTCTTCTCCTCTTTGCTTTTCTTCTTGGGGCGAGTAGATTGATTGATAGCCGATAGGTCTATTTGTCCTACAATGTTTAGTTTAGGCTTAATCTCGTCCACCTGTGTCAATGCAGGAGAGGGAGCAACCTCTTTCTTTGCAACTTCAGGCGCAACATCAGCCGCCTCTTCTTTTTTGCTATCGACGATTTTTTCCGCAACCGGTGCTACAACCTCTTTCACTTTAACAGGTTTCACCTCGTTTGCCACAGGCTGTTGTTTATCCTTTGCAGGATGCGATTTTTTCTTTTTGGCAACAGCCGGCACCGACCTTTGATTAAGTGCATCAAGGTCGATACGGTTAATAACCTTTATTTTATATTCGCCGTTAGCATTGTCGGCACTTTGTGCCTCACCCTGCTCACCTTGCAGGCTGTCAGCAATCTGCTCTTTTGCTTTAGGAGCATCCTCGGCCTTGGCCGCAGACTTCTCTTCGGCTTTTGGTTGAGCATCCTTGGCAACCTCTATCGAAACACTTTTCGGCTTTTCTTTATTCT
>CAZXIQ010000033.1:0-11518 GCA_964640785.1 uncultured Bacteroidaceae bacterium
ACGAGAAAAACTTTAGTTTTTCGGAGGGAGTTTGAAGAAAGGTAGTGGATTTTCGGACGCCCCCAAAATATCAACTATGTTTTTCTAAGAAAAAGCGTCCATGCGCAGAGCTTTTTGGTACTTTTTGGCGGCGCAAAAAGTACATAATAAAAAACGACAACCGTTCAAATTGCAACTACTTATAAGGATAAAAAGACTATAAGGAAAAAGGCTCCCCTAATAACCATAATAAAGAAACATTTAAAATTATACCGAACTAACGTTAATTTACTGTTGTTTTATAGCCTCTTCGTGTACATAAGGGTCGGGGCTTAGGAATGTGCAGGTACAGGGTCGTACATGCGGGCATTCATGTTTATAAGTCCGAACAGTGGTAATTGTTCGTGTCCTGTGTAGCCTCGTCCCAACAGCAGTGTAGGTTTATTGCTTGCTGTGTACAAGTTGTGCGTTGCACTTGGGGTTTTACTTATTATTCGCCTTCAGCCACTCTGCGGCTTTTTGTTTGTCAAAGGCAAAAAGATAGGTCTCGGGGTTTTTCAGTTGTGCAACAACCTTGAAAATATCCGGATGTTTTTGCAGGCAGGGCAGCAGGTAACGATAGGTTGAGCCGTATCCAAGCTGTTCGAAAAGCACATAATCGACTTTTTTGTCGAGCATTCCTTGCAGCATCAGTGCTGTATTTTCACTCTCTATGTAGTGTACGCCGCGCATTCCCGATGTTGCATAGAGCAGTTCGGGCTTGCGCGAGCAGACTATTGCGTTTGCGTCGTGCTTGGCAAGCATTTTGCCCATGTTGAAGAAGTTGGTGAACTGCGACGGGAATTTCTGTTCGGCAAGTGCGTGCAGGTCGCCAAGTGTGTGTTTGTCGCCTTTATTTTCCTGCATTGTCATGGGGACAAAGAGCAGCAGCAGTGTCCACGCCGAGAACCGGCATTTCAGAAATTTCTGTGTGGCTGATTCGCACAGCTTGTATAGTCCTGTGAAAAGTCCCATCGTCAGGAATGGGGTTGCGGTTGTCAGGTAGCGATATTGGCTGGGAACGTTGAAAAGTGATATTATGCCTATCGTTCCGCAAAAATAGAAAAAGAGCGGCCAACGTAGCTTGCCCATGTTCCAAAAGCCGTAAAGTACCACTGCCAATAGTGCTATTGCAAAAATCCACAGCATTGCACTCGCCGGCTCTTCGTAGTTTACGGGAACAAAGGGTATGATGCTTTCGGGCATTGCCTGTATGATGAGCATTTTTGCGGTAGAGAACAGGTTGGCAAAGTCTATCTGGCTGGTGTATCGCGACTGGTTAAGTCCCAGCAGGGAGTTGCGCAGCATCCATGGCAGGTAGCCCAATGCAAAGGCTCCTATCACCGCTGCCGACAGTGTGTAGCGGCGCATGAACAGAAAACCCAACAGAAAGCCGGCTATTACCGATATTGATTGTGTGCGTATGTAGTACGAAAAGACAATGAGTGCCAGCAGCAGATAGAAAAGCGGCATGCGCCACAATGGTGTTTTTTGCTCTTCTTCCTTGCGTATGATGCTCTGGAAAATCCAGAATATGAGTGCTGTGCAGCAGAAACACGATGCCTCGCTCATCATCATTGTGGTAAATTCGAGCAGATGCGGTGTAACGAGCACCGCCGTGCATGTTAGAAATGCAAGGTTGCGCTTTAATCCTGCGCGTACCATTGTGGAGAAGAGCAGTATTACACCTGTGAAAAGAAACAGGCCGTTTAGTATTTTTTGTGCCACTATGCTGTCGGTAACCATGCGCAACGGAGCCATCAGCAATGGGTAGCCCGGTGGAAAGTTGGTGGTGGGCTTTCCGAACATGTCTGCGTATCCGTCGCCGCGCGCAAGCGAGGTTGCATTTGCAAAATAGTAGCAGTTGTCGCCGTTAAGGTTCAGCTTGCTGTCGAATGTGTAGGAAAAGGATATTGTGAATATTGCGAAAAGGGCAATCCCCCACAAAAAATTTTTTGATTTTAAAAAGTCAGCCATTCTTTGTTCTTTAGTATTACTAATAGTGTGTCAGAAATTAGTTTCTGACACACTATTATGTCGATTATCTGTTATGCGTTGTGCTCGGCCTCAATCTCTTCGGGTGCCATAGGCTTGTATTTGCCCAAACGACGTGAACCGCCCTCGAATACAAGGTAGTCCTCTTCGTTGCGTATGCCGCCGAAGTTGCGCCATGTGTCCAACTTGTCGTAACAGATAAAGTCGGTAAACTGTTTTTCGGCGCGCCATTTATCTATGAGGTCGGGGATAAAATAGATTCCCGGCTCTACGGTAAATACAAAGCCCGGCTCAAGGGCGCGTGCCAGACGCAGCGATTTAAAACCAAACTGTGTGCTCTTTGTGCGTCCCTCTTCGTAGCCTACGTTCACTTCGCCGAAATTTTCCATGTCGTGAACGTCGAGCCCCATCATGTGGCCAAGGCCGTGAGGCAGGAACATGCAGGCTGCTCCGGCGAGGGCTGCCTCTTCGGGGTTGCCTTTCATCAGTCCCAAGTCTACCATTCCTTTGGCAATCTCTGTAAGCACAATGTTGTGTACGTTGCGGAACTCCACTCCGGGCTTTATGGCCTCGACTGCTGCAAGGTGGGCGCGACGCAGTATGTTGCAGACGGTGCGCTGCTGCTCGGTGAATTGTTTGCCAACGGGCATTGTGGTTGTAAGGTCGCCGGCATAGTGCATGGCATTTTCGCAACCGCTGTCGAGCAGGAACATCTGTCCATCTTTCAGGGGTGTTGTTCCGTATGCGTGGTTGTGCAGTGTCTGTCCGTTCACTGTGGCGATGATGGGGAACGAAAGGCCGAAATTGTGTTTCGCGGCCTCGGCGCGTACAATGGCTGCAATCTGTGCCTCGGTGACGCCGGGACGAACGGCGCGCATGGCTGCGCAGTGCATGTCTACCGATACGCCTATTGCCTCTTCAATCTGTTCAATCTCTTCGGCGCTCTTGTAGTTACGTTGGTTGATGACGGCTCTTACGAACTTCATCGACACGGCTGATTTTTGCTCGGCGGGAACAATGCCCAACAGCTCTTGCAACCACACTTGATGCTCGCCTCTGTAAGGCGGAAGGAAGTGTATGGCCTGTCCTTTGCCCTGTGCCTTTTTCAGGTATACGGCAAGTTGTGACATTGGCATTGTTTCTGTTATTCCCACGCGCTCGCACTTCTCTTTGATGGTGGGCTGTACGCCTGTCCACACAATGTCGTCGATGGTAAGCTCGTCGCCGAAGATAATCTCTTTATCCTCGTCTATGTCTATGATGGCTGCAAGCCCTGCATAGTCCGATGCAAAGTAGTAGAGGAATGTTGAGTCTTGACGAAAGGGGTAAATATTATCGGCATAGTTCATGCCTGTCTCTGTATTTCCGAGGAATAGCAGCAGGCCGCTGCCCATGCTCTGTTTAAGAATGCGACGTCGTTCGATATAAGTTTCTTTGGCAAACATAGTATATATTTTTTAAAAGTTAGTTATCTTTTTATAATTGCGCGCACCACGAACCATGCGTGTCGCAACAGTGTGGGCAACAGTCCATAGTGCTTGGTCATTATGCGGAAACGCTCCATGAGCGATGCTCGGTGATTTTGCAAAGATAATCCATTTTGTAAATAATCTACAATTACAACGTGTGTATTTGCAATATCTTTGGAATTTTTCATCACCCGTATGCACCAATCGACGTCGGCCGAGAATCGGTAAGCAAGGTCGTATGTGGGGGCTAATGTTCTGCGGGCGAAGAATGCTTGGTGGCACACTAACATTCCGTGGCGGAAACTGCGCCAGTGGAGCTTTTCGGGGGCTTGCAGGCGACGCATGCGCACAAATTGGCGGTTCTCGTCTACTTCGGCTGTCTCGCCATAGAGAATGTCGGGCAGTGTCTCTCTTTCGGATATTGAGGCAACCATCTTTTCGAGTACGTCGGGCGTGTGGAAACTGTCGCCGGCATTCAAAAAACAAAGATAGTCGCCTGTTGCACGGGCAATGCCTTTGTTCATTGCGTCGTACAGTCCCTTGTCGCGCTCGCTGACGAGGACGGCAATATTCACTCCGCTGTTACGCACTTTTTCCACAGTGTCGTCCGACGAGCCGCCGTCGATGAGCAGAAATTCGAAGTTGCGGTAGGTCTGTGCGGCAATGCTCTGCAGCGTCGGGTCAATTACCGACGCTGCATTGTAGGTTACGGTTATTATAGAGAATTTCGGGGAGTGTTTCATGGCGGTTATTCTTTATTTTGGGCGCATGCACTTTTTTTGCGGCGGTAGATGAGCATCGCAACCATTGCAAGAATTACAATGCCTACAAACACTGAACCGTAGAGCGATACTTTTGCCGAGCTTGTCATTACGTCGTCCACGCAAAGGAACTCTATTTTGTGTTTTCCGGCGGGTACGGGCAGGCCGCGCAGAATGTAGTCGGTGCGCACGGGGGTTACCTCTTTTCCGTCGATAAAGGCCTTCCATGTTTTGTAGAATACCTCGGAAAAGACGGCGAAACGGGGCTTTGTGCTGTTACTTTCGTATATTAGGTTTCCGGGGTTCTTGTACTCCGTCAGACGTATATAGTCGGTTGAGTCGGCGTTGTTGGAATATTCTGCCGGCGAGGGTAGTGCTTTTTCCCACTCTTTGTCGATGAATGCTACCGCTGTGGGGTCGAAGTCTGCAATGGCTTTAATCTCTTCGTTGGCGTCGGCTACGAATTTCACTTCGTCGGCGAACCAGCAATTACCCAATGCCATGGGGTTTTTCTCTACTCTTTGCCCTGCTTTTTCGTCGGGTACGATAATATAGCGGACATTCAGCATGTTTATAATGCCCATGTTAAGGTTGCGTGCAAAAAAGTGGTCGATAATGTCCTGATAGCGACGCAGTTTTACAGGGCTGTATCCTCCTACCGATTTATGAAAGTACGATGTGCGCGAGTCGTTGAATGTGCTGCTTGTGAGGTTCAGCACGCGGAAGTTGGGGTCTTTGTCGGCGAGTATCATCTTGTCGGCGGCTGTGGGAAGAATTTCTGTGCTCTTCTGCTTGGGCATGAAAGAGTCCCACGACACGAATCGTTTGTCTACGCTCCACAGGTCTATGAGCAACAGCAACGAGAGTGCTGCCAATAGGTAGTTGGTCTTAAGGCTCTTTATGCGCAGGTAGGCGACTAAAAGCGCACAGGCTGCGGCTATGAACATAAACGAGCGCCACGCATCGCTTGTAAGCATTTGTGCGCGGTCGGCACGTAACGACTTTATAAGAATTTCGGGCATCTGAGCGTCCGAGGGGCTTGCAAAGTCGAACATGCTGCCACCGAAGAGTGCAAACATGAGCGACAGTCCGCCTGTTATTGCGGCCGAAATTGTAAGTGTTTTTACAAGCCCTTTGTCGTTGCCGCTCTTGTGTCGCTTGATTAGTTCGTTTATTGCAAGCACGCCCAATGTTACCATTGTCAGCGATGCAATTACAAGTGACATTGAGGGGGCACGGAATTTGTTGTACAACGGCAGGTTGTAGAACAGAAATTCGTTTACCACAGGGAAATATTTTCCCCACGACATTACTATTGATAGAATGGTTGCTGCAAGCAGCCACCACTTCTCTTTTCCTTTGACAAGAAACAGTCCCGACACAAAGAGGAAACATACAATGGCTCCCACGTACACCGGTCCCGAGGTAAAGGGCTGCGGCCCCCAATATGTGGGCATTCTCTTGACGAAAGAGCGTGCTTGTGCTGCTCCGTAGTTGCGTGCAATGGTCTTGTATGTCTCGCTGTTTTCGTCGAGTGTGTAGTGCGAGCTTGCGCCGTAGAGGTTGGGCACGAGAAGTGTAAAGGTCTCGCCTATTCCATAGCTCCATTGATAGGCATAATCTATTTCGAGCCCCGAACTTTTTTTATCGCCCTCCTGCTTCAGCACAGCACCGCCGCGCATCGACTCTTTTGCATAGTCGGCAGCAGGCACCAACTGCCCCGTTGCGGGAATAAGTGCAAGCAGTGCAACGATAATGAGCACTCCTGTTGCTTTTAAATATTTTCTAAGCTCTTTCTCGCGTATGGCGTATACCAGATATACTGTTGCGAGAATAAGCAATACAAGCAACAGGTAGTAGCTTATCTGTTGATGGCTCCAATAGATGTTCAGTCCCGAGAATATGAGGGTGATTATTGCTCCCCACAGCAATTTGCCTCGGTAACAGAGCATCACTCCGCCAATGATGGGTGCCATTGTGGCCATCACCAAGCTTTTGTTCATGTGTCCGGCCTCTATTATAATAAAGTTGTAAGAGCATAGTGTGTATGCTATTGCACCGGCGAAACTGAGCCACGAACGACAGCCTATGGCTATCAGGAATATGTAGAAACATATAAATGTAAGGAATATTGAGCCTATGTGACGTTTAGATATTCCGAACATGTTAAGCGTAAGCACCTTTTCGAATGCTTGAAAAATGTTTACCGGTTGTGGCGAGAATGTGTAGTTGGACGGCATTCCCGAGAACATTGCGTTTGACCAGTAGGCATACTCTCCGGTTTCTTCGTGGTAGTCGCGCAGGTCCTTACCCCAGCCTTGCGAGTTTATTGCATCGGCCTGCATCAGGTCTTTGCCTTGAAATACAGGTGCGAAATATATCGCAGTCAATGTAAAGAACATTAGAATTGCTGCAATGTGCGGCAACCAATTTTTCATTTTTGTTGATTTCATCGTAATTTATTTTTTTTTCAATATAGTTTCAATATGGTTGTAAAGTTGCTCCTCGTAGCGGGCGAGAGTATATTTCTCACGTACATGATTGTTGAGTGCGCGTGTTTTTTGCAATAGTTGCTCGGCCGAAAGGGTGGCGGCGGAAATTATTGCCTGTTCAAAGGCGTCGTATGTGACTTTGGGAATTTCGCTGCCATACTCTGCAAGGTCGAGGCCTGTGTCGCGACTGTAAATGGGGTAGAGCAGTCCGTTTGCAAGGACATTGAGCACTGCAACTGCTCCGCTTTCCGACAATGATGGGTTTACAAGAATGGCGCATTCGTCGAGTACTTGTGCAAACTCTGCTGATGTAATATCTACAAATCCGTGTTGTACAATGTTCGGCGCATTGTCGGCAAGGGGTGCATAGTATTGCCAAAATTCTTTCTCTCCACGGCTTGCGCCGCAAATGTGCAGGGTGTATTCCGTGTGGCGCAGCGCAAAGTCTATTGCAATGTCAAGCCCTTTGTGTATCAGTCCCGAACTTCCGAACCACAGGATGTTGCGACGGCATTTATCGAAATTCTTCTCCATCGACGGACGGCGAACGTCAAAATAAAAAGCCGGTAGTGAATAGTAGTGTTCGGGACGCGGGTCTTCCTCTCTGAAATACTCGGCAACGGAGTTGTCGCCCAAGCATATTACTGCATCGGATAAATGGGCGTTGTAGTAGTTCATGCCGTTACCGGGTACGTAGTGACACGACGATAGTGCGCGACTGCCATGCTCGCGGTAAAAATTGAGGTTGCGCTCGGCTGTTACCTTGAAATTAAGAAATGTGTGTGCCCCGACTGAATAGAATATTCGCAGCGGCTCTGCTCCTTTTGTCGCGAATGAGCGTGCGTAAGATAGCGAGGTTATTCCGTAGACTACTTCATAGGGTGTGTAGTCTACCTTGTCATTTTCGCGTGACGCGCAGTCTACACTGTAACCCAGACGATGAAAGGCTTTTGCCGCAGCGTAACACTCTGTGAAATTGGAATGTGATTTTGGCAGCTTGCCGTCAAAGGCCTCCGGCAGATAGCATATAAGTACTTTGCGGTTGTAACCGCTACCAAAAATGTCGTGCGACAGTCGGCGGTTGGCAAACAGCCGTTGTACCCATGAAACAATGGCGTTGCCTATGCGTCGGCGGGCTATGGGAATAATGCGGCGAAACTCCGAACAGGTAAACTTCATGGCTGATTCTTTTGTTTATAACACTCTGCGGTAAACATCACATGTCTGTTGTACCATCTTTTGTAACGAAAAATCTTTTATACGTTCGCTGCCGCGACGGCGTAAGTCGTTGCGCAGTGTGTCGCTTGATATAATTTCGCGCAGTGTGTCGTACATCGACTGTGCGTCGTGTGGCGCGAAATAGAGTGCGGCATCTTCGGCAACTTCGGGGAAACAGCTTGCGTTGCTCAGACAGACGGGGCAGTTGTTCGAGAATGCCTCGAGTATGGGTATTCCGAAGCCTTCGTACAACGATGGAAAAACAAAGCATAGTGCGTGGCGGTAGAGCGATGCCATCTGTGTGTCGTTTGCTGCAATGTGTACGATGCTGTCGGCTATTCCCCAATTTTTGAAAATTTCATGTTCCGAGCTTGTAAAATCGCTGCCTGTACATACTACCTTAAGCGTCGGGTCGAGCACTAAAAGTCCTCTTATGGCCGATAGCCAAGGTAAAAAATTCTTATATCCCTTGCGCTCACCTACATAAAGGATGTAACGGTCGAAAAGTTGCGGTGCAACCTCTCCTCCTGCGCGGAATCCATGATGTACTACGCTTATCTTGGCAGGGTCGGTTCCCAACAGTTCCACAATGTCGCGCTTGGTATTCTCGCTGACGGCAATAATGTGGTCGGCCTCTCTTATCAGTTTCTTCTTGTGAGGAATAGTGCGGTCGTATATAAGCACGTCCTGTGGGAAACGCTCGAATGTCATGTCGTGTATCGTCAGCACAAAGGCGCGTTTGCGACTTTTTACGAACGGCAGAAAATAGGGGCTGTAATATGTGGGGTGAAAAATGTCGTACCCTCCCGTGCGCAGCGCGTGCAATGTTGCAATGCGGTTGGCAAGTTGATATATGCGGCGGCGTATGCGGTAGTTCTTGGGAAATGACAAAGTCTTATACTCTTGACCGTATGTCGAGGAAATGTAGTGATTCTCGCAAAAATACATTGGAAGTTCGCCACGAAATTCATTCTTGGGAAGGTTGTATATAAGGTCGGCAAAGTAGCGGGTGACGCCACCGAACTTCTGAAATGTAAACATCTGATTGTCGTAAAGAATCTTTTTCATAGCTTAGAAGGTTTACGAGATTTTAAATAGTCGATAGCTTCGCGCAACTCCTCGGAGCGGCACAGAAAAAGCACTGTTATATATATGGCTGCTGCAATGGCTATTCTCAGCAGTAGCAGTGCATGTATGTTTGTCACGGACGATGTAAGCAGGGCTGTAAGGTACATTGTTGCTGCCGAAATTGCAAGGTAGGGCAGTGTGTCGCGTAGAAACATCGGTAGTGTGAATCTTATTTCGCGGTAAACAAAATATCGCCACACTGATAGCCACAGAATGTTCAGAATTGTGTACGAAAGAATCATTTTTGAAATTCCGTATGGGCGCATTACAAAAAGCATTGCTATCATCAGTAATCCTTGAATAATGGTGCACCACATATATATGCGCGATTGTCCACGGCTTATCAGCAGATTTGTGAAGAGTGATTGTATGGGAATAAATGCTCCCCATAGGCATAATATTTGCAGCATGTGGGCACTATCGAGCCATTTTTCGGTAATTGTCACAATGATAAACTCGCGCGACGCTAACGATAGCCCCAGTAGCATGGGGAAGGCTATGAACGCTGTGAAACGTACCATTTTGCGCAGTACGTGCAGCTGTCGTTCGCCATCGTCGGCCACTCGTGCAAGAACAGGTTGCGCCACGCTGTTTACCATTCCGTTCACTGTTTCGCTGCCCATGTTGTTCCACTCGTTTGCTTTTGTGTAGTTGCCAACGTCGGTCTTTGTGTAGTAGCCGTTTCCGCCCAATATGACTGAGAATATGTTGCAGTTTATGCGCAGGAAAAGATTGGTTACCAACAGTCGGTAGCTGAAAGCAAAAAGGTGTTTCAGGGGTGCGAAATTTATTCGCCACGATGGTCGCCACGGCGAGTAGTACCAGTAGCATAGTGAACGTACAAGCACATAAAGTATGCCTTGTGTGGCAATGCCCCAATAAGAGTATCCGTTCATTGCCATGAGCACTCCCACGCTGCCCGACACTATGATGGATAGTATCAGCGCAATGGATTTTTGCTTAACCTTAAGCTCGCGGAAAAGGTAGGCCGATGGCGCAATTCCTAAGCCCGCAACTACAAAGCCTATGAAAGAATATCGCGACAGTGGTACAAGCACAGGCTCGCAAAAATAGTCGGCTATCAGTGGCGCGGCAAAGTATAGCCCTGCGTAGAGTGCCAGCGACACAATGACGCTGAACCAAAAGACTGCATTGTAATCGTCGTGACTAACCTCTTTGCGGTTGGCGATGGCTGCAACAAAGCCGCTCTCTTGTAGTGAACCGGCAATGGCCGAAAAAATTGCCAACATTCCTATGGGACCATAGTCGTCGGGGCCCAGAATGTTGGCAAGATATATTCCAAAAAAAAGGTTCAGCAACTGGCAAACGGCATTACTCATCCCTCCCCAAAGAAAACCTTTGGCGGTGGCACTCTTCAGGTTACCGTCGTCCTTGCGCATTAAAAATGGGTTCTTTTATTTCACTTCGCTACCGGGCTTCGCCTCGGGCGAAACGGTAAGTAACGATAATTTACCCTCATTGTCTTCGGCGCTCAGTATCATGCCTTCGCTGACAATGCCGCGTATGGTGCGCGGAGCAAGGTTGGCTACGAAACACACCTGCTTGCCCACAAGTTCCTCGGGGTTGAAGTGTGCGGCAATGCCCGACACGATGGTGCGTCCCTCGAGTCCGTCGTCTATCTTGAATTGCAACAGTTTGCTTGCTTTGGGAGCTTTTGTGCATTCGAGCACTGTGCCCACGCGAATATCGAGCTTTGTAAAGTCGTCAAATTCAATATTCTCGCGTATGGGGTTGGCTTTGTAATTTGTTGCTTTGTTCTCGGCTTTGATTCTTTCGAGGCGGTCGAGCTGTGCCTGTATTGTTTCGTCCTCAATCTTTTCGAACAGCAGGCCTACCTCGCCAAGTTCGTGACCTACGGGCATCAGTGTGAGGCTGCCGAGGTTGCTCCATTCGAATGTTTCCATTGCCAACATTCCGCGCAGTTTCTTGCTGCTGAAGGGCAGGAACGGCTCGAATGCTATTGCAAGGTTGGCTACGAGCTGCAACGAGATGTTCAGAATTGTGGCTACGCGCTCCATGTCTGTCTTTGCAAGTTTCCAAGGCTCTGTCTCGGCAAGGTAGCGGTTGCCGATGCGTGCAAGGTTCATCGCCTCTTTCTGTGCTTCGCGGAACTTGAATTGGTCGAGCAGTTTTTCAACTTCGCTCTTGACGTTTACAAATTCGTCGATTATGCTCTTGTCGTAGTCGGTGAGTTCTCCGCAAGCGGGTACTTTACCTTCGAAATATTTCTTTGTGAGTACAAGTGCGCGGTTTACAAAATTGCCGTAAACGGCTACAAGCTCGTTGTTGTTGCGTGCCTGAAAGTCTTTCCAAGTGAAGTTGTTGTCTTTTGTCTCGGGGGCATTGGCTGTGAGTACATAGCGCAACACGTCTTGTTTGCCGGGGAAGTCCACAAGGTATTCGTTGAGCCATACTG
>CAZXIQ010000034.1:0-11443 GCA_964640785.1 uncultured Bacteroidaceae bacterium
GAAATATAATGAGCAATAAAGAATATGGTAATCATGGCACAGCCATTGTATCGACAATGCATTTACTTGTCGATTGTTTGTGCGTGTGTGCATTGTATTTGCTCTCGTATGTGTACAGAGATAATATTATAACTACAATATCGATATATAATATAATAGCATTTTGTACTCAACCACTAACCGGTGTTGCTGCCGATAGATTGAAAAACAGAAATATTTTACAGTGTGTTTCATTGGTACTATTGACATTGGCTGTTGCAATGGTTGCTATTTGTCCTGAATGCAGACTGCAACCATTAATGGTTGCAATATTATTGGGTGCGGGAAATTCTTTGTTTCACGTATGGGGCGGCAAACAAACAGCTTGTAAAAGCAATAATAATATAATATCAATAGGATTGTTTGTCTCCACAGGGGCATTAGGGCTCTCTTTGGGGTGCATATTTCATTCTTATTATCTGTTATATTCGAGCATAATGCTTATAGCTGTGCTGTCATTTACATACATGTATATATATAAAACAGATAATACTATTGAAGAACAAAAAACAAAGGATGGGGCGCTACATTATAAATGGCAATTTGTTGTGACTGCAATAGCAGTATTGTCGGTAATAGTAATAGCCCGTTCATTCTTAGGTGAAGAATTATCTTCTTCGTTAGTAAAGGATTATGCAATAATTTTGTTTATAGGTACATTGGCAACCTGTGGAAAAATAGCAGGGGGCGTAATAACAAAATATGTAGGGCTCAAAAGAACGATAATAGTGTTGGTAATAGGAATAGCAATATGTTACCTTTTACGCAATATAAGTACATACACTCTGTTTTGTGGAATATTTTTAATCAACTGCACAATGCCAATAACATTGTATTTGGCAAACAAAGTGCTTAAAAACAATGAAGGACTGGCTTTTGGCATACTTGCCGCGTCGCTTGTTCCCGGATATCTGATAGCAATGAATATATAATATGAATGTAATTCTTTTATTAATATTGTTGCTGACCATTGTTATAGAGTGTAGCATGTTGCATCTGATGGGCGAGAGAAGAAAAAAAGTTCTTTTCTCATCTGTTGCGATAAACGTATTGACCAATCTTATGCTTAATATTTTCTTTGTAATATCAAGCATACATTTTTTGGTTGCAGCCGAGGTTGTTGTGGTGCTTATAGAAATGTTGCTATATTATATAGTTGTAAAAGAATTAAAAAAATCCTTTGTATACAGTTTATTGTGTAATGCTACAAGTTGCTTGACAGGGATACTTTTTGAGTTGATAATATTATTAATCATATAAAAAACGGCATTATGAATCTTTTAGACATAGTTGTTCCTCCTCCCACTCCAAGAATCGGTGATAGTTCCGACTCTATGGCTTTAACAATAATTATAGTAGTGGTAGCACTGTTGCTTTGTATATTTGCGGCTGTCAAATATCGTAAGAATAACAATAAATGCAATGTTAATTAAGAGATAGTTTAAATTTCTATTAAAAAAGAATAATACAAAAATAACACAATGGCAAAAGAACTTTTTACATCGGCATCTTATAAAATCGCAGATATCAGTCTGGCCGATTTTGGTCGCAAAGAGATAGAAATGGCACAGCACGAAATGCCCGGTCTTATGGCACTGCGCGAGAAATATGGCAAGGAAAAGCCTCTTCGCGGTGCGCGCATCATGGGCTCGTTGCACATGACAATACAGACAGCTGTGCTCATAGAGACACTCGCCGAGCTTGGCGCTGAAATTCGTTGGGTATCATGCAACATATATTCGACACAGGACCATGCTGCTGCGGCTATTGCTGCGGCCGGCATTCCCGTATTTGCTTGGAAGGGCGAGACGCTTGCCGACTATTGGTGGTGCACACTTCAGGCAATGAATTTCGGCAACGGCCTTGGCCCGAATATGATTGTCGATGATGGTGGCGATGCTACGCTCATGATACATCTTGGCTACGCTGCCGAGAATGGCGATACATCTGTGCTTAACTACGAGGGGGCTGCCGAGGATGAGGTGGAATTGAAGAAACTGCTTGCCGAGGTTCTTGCTCACGATAATAATATGTGGCACAGAATAGCCAAGGATGTCAAGGGTGTTTCCGAGGAGACAACAACCGGCGTTCATCGTCTCTATCAGATGATGGAAAATAAAGAATTGCTGTTCCCCGCATTCAACGTAAACGATTCTGTTACAAAAAGCAAGTTCGACAATCTTTATGGCTGTCGCGAGTCGCTTGCCGACGGTATCAAGCGTGCGACAGATGTGATGATTGCTGGTAAAGTGGTGGTTGTCGCAGGTTACGGCGACGTTGGTAAGGGTTGTGCCCACAGTATGCGCTCGTTTGGTGCCCGCGTACTTGTTACCGAAATAGACCCTATCTGTGCGCTTCAGGCTGCAATGGAGGGTTTCGAGGTTGTTACAATGGAAGAGGCTTGCAAGATTGCAAATATATTCGTTACAACCACAGGCAATGTAGATATTATACGCATCGACCACATGGAGCAGATGCCCGACCAAGCTATTGTTTGCAATATTGGTCATTTCGACAATGAGATACAGGTGGATGCTCTTAAAAAATACGACGGCATACGTTGTGTAAACATCAAGCCTCAGGTAGACCGTTACTACTTCCCCGACGGGCACAGCATCATTTTGCTTGCCGACGGTCGTCTTGTAAATCTTGGTTGCGCAACAGGCCATTCGTCATTTGTGATGAGTAACTCATTTACTAACCAGACACTTGCCCAAATAGAACTTTTTACAAAGAATTACGAGGTTGGTGTTTACTGTCTGCCCAAACATCTTGACGAAGAGGTTGCGCGCCTCCATTTGGGACGTCTCAATGTGCATCTTACAAAGCTTACCCCCAAGCAGGCAGCATACATCGGCGTTAATATAGACGGTCCTTTCAAGTCCGACATTTACCGTTATTAATACAGTAGTCCGGGATTATTGCAATGGCAAAGGCAAAGACAATCTGTGTATATTGTGCATCGAGCAGTCGGGTGGCAAGCCTTTATACAGAGGCTGCTACCCGCTTAGGCTCGTTGATAGCCCGTAACGGCATTACGCTTGTCACCGGTGGCGGTTGTCAGGGGCTTATGCGTGCTGTTGAAGATGGTGCATTATGCGAGGGTGGCAATGCTGTGGGGGTTATTCCTCGTTTCATGGTAGAAGCAGGTTGGCACCACACTGCACTGACCGAATTACGTGTGACAGAAAATATGCACGAACGTAAAAGGCTTATGGCCGACCTTTCCGATGCAGTGGTTGCTCTGCCCGGTGGTTGCGGCACCATGGAAGAATTGCTCGAAGTTATTACTTGGAAACAGTTGGGCATATATTTAAAACCCATTGTCATTTTAAATGTCGGGGGTTATTACGACCATCTGATAGAGCAGCTTGCTCACGCGGTAGACGAGCATTTTATGGGCAAGATTCATGGGAAAATATGGAGCGTCGCCTCTACTCCCGAAGAGGTCCTTTCTATCATTGAGGCTACCCCTGTTTGGGATGCCTCGATTAGAAAATATGCAGCATTATGACAGGTACGCCCATTCCCTATTTTTTCGGTAACGACAATCTGTTGCTTGCGTTGTTCCTAATGAATCTATTGGGAATATCATACGTGTTTATACTCAACGGCGACAGTATATTTCAGCGAATAAAAAGCCTGTTTTATTACAGCAGAAATTCCAAGCCTTACAACAACCAGACACACATTAACTGTTTCTGTAATGTAATTCTATATTTACAGGTGGTGCTTTTCTACTCGGTAATAGCGTTTGCCCGGTTAAAATACGAACATGGCATTGTCGATACAAGCAAAAGCTATCTTTTGTGGGGAATATATATGCCGATATTCGCACTCGCCATTTTTGCCAAGCGCCTGATATACGATGTTGTTAATGCAATACTCTTTACTCCTCAGCAGAAACGCGAATGGCGAATTTCTTATTTCTTTACAATACAACTATCGGGCTTTATGTTGTTTCCATTAGTGCTGGCTATGCTGATAGTGCCACATGTACCCTATAATGTCTATCTGGTGTATCTAACTGCAACAGCATTAATCTGTTTATTAATGTTAATTAATAGGTGTAGGAAACTTATTTTTATGCAAAAAAACGGTTTTTTAGATATTATTTTGTACCTTTGCATGCTTGAAATTTTGCCGATAGCCGTACTTGTTAAGGCTATCAACGAACTTAACGATTTTTAACGATAAATTTTTAGGACATTGAAGGTAAATAAAATTCTGGTATCACAACCAAAGCCGGCAACAGAAAAATCACCCTATTTTGACATTGCGGAAAAGTATCGTGTGCAGATTGATTTTCGCTCATTTATAAAGGTCGAGGGTTTGACAGCGAAAGAGTTCAGACAGCAAAAGGTCTCAATCCCGGGGCATACGGCTATCGTGTTTCTGTCTCGTCATGCTATTGATTACTTTTTTACATTGTGCAAAGATTTACGTGTGACAATCCCCGACGATATGAAATATTTCTGTCTTTCAGAGACAATATCTTTGTATATTCAGAAGTATGTGCAGTATCGTAAAAGAAAAGTGTTTTATGGCAATGGACATATAGAAGATTTGGTACCTTTGTTTGCCAAGCACAAGAATGAACGTTATTTTGTTCCAATGTCAAATGTTCACAATGATGAACTTTGTCAAATGTTCGATTCCAATGGAATAGTGCATTCCCAAGCCGAAATGTACCGCACGGTAAGCAACGATATTGAACCTGAATATATAAACGAACATGACATGCTTATATTCTTCAGTCCTTATGGTATTGAGTCGTTGTTCAAAAATGTACCCGACTTTAAGCAGGGCGATAAACTGATAGCATGTTTCGGCAAAGTGACAGCAGATGCTATACGTAATGCGGGGTTGCGTCTCGACTTAGAAGCTCCCACGGTAGAGGCTGCGTCGATGACCGCCGCTCTCGACCAATTTCTTGCAAAAAATCAGAAATAATTGCAAATAAATATGTTGCGCGAGCTACCCTATTATGCACACACAATAGGGTAGCTTTTTGTTTAAGAAAGTTCAAGTAGATGGAAAAAAGAAATAATTTTACAAAGAAGGAGCGTTTGTCGCGCAAGTCTGTAATTGAGAGACTTTATGCCGAGGGGCGTTCTGTGGCGGCTTTTCCTTTGCGTGCAGTGTATCTCCCGCTCGAACCCGAGGATGGTGAACCGGCAGCATCTGTCTTGATTTCTGTTTCGAAAAAACGTTTCCGTCACGCTGTCGATCGCAATCTTGTCAAGCGTCGTTTGCGTGAGGCGTATCGTCTGAACAAACATTCGTTTATAGATGCCATGCAACAAAATGGTTGTCGCATGGCTGTCTCTATACTTTATCTTGATAAAGAGCATCATTCATACAGACACTTGCAGGCGCGTCTCAAAAAACTGTTGCAAGCGATATTATCAAAAGAATTTGAGCAATGAAACGTTTTTTTGTGTGGTTGCTTATTTTGCCCATAAAATTCTATCAGCGTTGTATTTCTCCAATGACGCCTCCTTCGTGTCGTTTCACTCCCACATGTTCGCAATATGCAATAGAGGCTTTGCGTAAGCATGGGGTTTTTAAGGGCCTCTATCTTGCCGTGCGACGTTTGTTGCGTTGTCATCCGTGGGGTGGCTCGGGCTACGACCCTGTGCCTTAAGGCTGTTTTTGAGATAAAATAGGCTGCGTCTCGGGATAAAAAATAAATAAATTTATTTTGTTCTCCTCTCGACTTGCACTATCTTTGCAATGTTTTGTTCCTCAAAAGGTCTCTTTCGAGGCTGAGGATTAAAAGGGAAACAGGTGAGAATCCTGTACAGTCCCGCTGCTGTAAACTCCATGAGATTGTTCCATTCAATCTGTTGCCACTGCCCAATGGGCGGGAAGGCGATTGGAACGGAGTAAGTCAGAAGACCTGCAAAACAAATTAACGCTCATTTGTCCTCGAGGAAAGGACGCGGGCCGGTGTTTATTTATCATTTTTTTTATATGCGAATTTTTCGCGCGGTTATCCTTGTTGTTACAGGGTTGTTTATATATTTGCCGCATTTCTGTCCCCTCGTGGCTCAGAATGGTGACGTGCATCTGCTCGATTCGTTGTTGGTGAGCGGTTCTTCGTTGCGCGGTGCAGCCGAAAGTTCTTCGCCGTTGCAACGTCTGACGGCTGCCGACCTTGCTCGTATGGGAGTAACGACGGTGGGCGATGCTCTAAAGTTTATGAGTGGGGTCACTGTAAGGGATTATGGTGGCGTAGGTGGGCTTAAGACTGTGGGGATAAGAGGATTGGGAGCGCAGCATACAGCGGTTTTTTACGATGGAGTTGCTATCGGGGATTGTCAGAGTGGACAGGTAGACCTCGGACGTTACTCTACGGAAAATCTTTCCGGGGTAGAGCTTACTATCGGGCAAGGAGACGATATTTATAAGAGTGCGCGTGTGCTTGCTGCTGCCGGTGTTGTCTCATTGGAGACTCCCGACGTTGTTGCCGGTGATGGGGTGGGTAGGTGGCAGGCGAGTGGTCGTGTCGCATCGTTCGATACATATAAAGGCAGTCTGAAATATTCTCGTGCTTTTGGTAAGGGGTGGGGAGTATCATCTTTTGGTGAGTATGTAAGTTCGCAAGGCGAATATCCTTATAAGATTAAAAACCCTACAACTACTGTGAGTGGGCGGCGTGCGAACACTGATGTCGAGGAGTTGCGTGGCGAGGTTAATCTCTCGTGGCAATCCTTGTCGCGTCATTTTGTGCGTATGAAAATGTATGCTTATGGCTTTGAGCGCGGGCTTCCGGGTGGTGTTATTGTGAATAATCCGCTGACAACCGACAGGTTGAAAGGCTACAATGTCTTTGGGCAACTTTTTTACGAATATCTGCCGTCGCAGAGCATGAAAATGAAATTTGCTCTCAAGCATAATATCACCTACGACAATCTTCGCGAGCCGCTTGCCGCCTCGGTGTCTGTAAACAGCTACCGACAGCGCGAAACAGACTTTTCGGCTACATTTAAGTGGGCTCCCTCTTTTGTCAAGGGATTGTCGTTTGCGTGGAGCGAAGAGATTTTTAAGAATACTTTGCGCAGTACAAACAATCATGTGAGTATGCCCACAGAGCCCGAGCGTGTGACGACGCTCAGTGCAGTAAGTGCGCGTTACAACTATCGGGCATTTTCTGTAACCGGTTCGTTGCTGCATACATACGCTGCCGAGAGTGCGCCCGGTGGCGATGTTGCACCCGACCGCAGTCGATTCTCGCCTTCGGTGGCAATTTCCTATTATCCTTTTGTCGATGTTAATCTTTGTCTGCGTGCTTCCTACAAAAGTATATTCCGCTTGCCGACATTTAACGACCTTTATTACAGAGAAATAGGGAACTACAAACTCTTGCCCGAAAGAACGCGACAGTATAATGCAGGCGCAGCATATTCGACCCACTCTTTTGGCTGTTGCGACGAATTTACAATTTCGGCCGACGTGTATTATGGTAAGATAAAAGATAAAATTGTTGCTGTGCCCGGAGTGTTTGTGTGGAGAATGAGCAATGTCGATCGTGTCGAGACTTTTGGAGCAGATGTAAATGTGAAAGGTGTTTTTTCGCTCTTGTCGCGTCTGAAATTTCAATTATCCACCGCATACAGCTACATGCGTGCCGAGAATTGTACTCCCGGCTCTCCGCTTAACGGGCATCAGATAGTCTACACTCCGCGACACTCGGGGGCGGTCGATGCGGCCTTTGTTACGCCTCTGTTCGACGTTGGTTACTCTCTTTTGTGGAGCGGCATGCGCTATCATGCTGCGCAAAATATTCGTTCGAACGAAATAGATGCTTATGGCGAGCACTCTTTGTGGCTCTCACGCACATGGAAAATCAATCGTCTTTTGCTGCTTGCCAAGGCTGAAGTGAAAAATATTACAGATGATAATTACGAAATTATTCGTTACTATCCTATGCCCGGTCGCAACTATGTATTTACAATGAAACTAACCCTATAAAATTTTTAGTTATGAAAAAATCTTTTCTGAAATGGATGTTCTTTGCTTTGTGCAGCGTGGTTACGCTAACAGCATGTAGCGACAGTGACAATGACAATGGTGGCGGCTCACAGGGTGGAAATGTAGAAACATCGTGCTACATTATCAATCAAGGAGTTTCGTATAGAAACAATGCCAGCCTGCAAGTGTATGATGCTAATTCGGGAACAGCCTCGTCGCCCGACTGCAACCAAGATGTATTTTTTACTGCAAATGGTGAACTTCTTGGTGACGTTGCGCAAGATTTATTGTGTGTGGACGACAAGGTGTTTATTACCGTAAGTAATTCGCAAAAACTTGAAATTCTTGACGACAGTTGCAAACGTGTGCGCCAATATACCTATGCAGCCGAGGGTGCCAGCCCACGTTGCCTGACAACCGATGGTGACAAAGTTTATGTAACTAATTACGATGGTTACGTTTATGTTTACGACGTTGCCAGCGGCGATTCTCTCACACGTATCTATTCGGGTAGTTACCCCGAGGGCATAAGCTATTCGAATGGTTCTCTTGTTGTGAATAATTCTAATTGGGGAGGCTACGGCGGTGGCGAGGCAAGCGTGGCAGTGATAAACATTGCTACCGGTAAGTCTAAAATTATAAAAGAGAATGTTTGTAACCCTTACACTCAAAGTGTCGTTTGTGGCGGCGAGGTCTATATAATAGATTCGGGAAATTATAGCGATATTTTGCCTACCATTTACAGAGTGGACACAGATAATGCGAAACTTATAAAGGTTGCCGAGAATGCCTCGTTGATGTCTTCTTGCGGCGAATATATCTATTATGTAAATGCAAGCTGGAGTTACGCGACAAACTCTACAAACTATTCTCCTCTTTATAAATTTGATGTTGCAACGGGTGAAAAGTCCGAACTTATTTCCGTTGAAAAGATGAAAGATGTATCTTCGTTAGATGTTAATCCTGTTACAGGTGATATTTATGTAGGTTTTTCGCCCTCTTCCGAATATTATGGCACGATGAGAGTATACGGCCCCGATGGTGTCCAGAAGGGAGTGTTCGAAGTTGGTTATTTTACTTCGGGAGCGAGATTCCGTAATTAGAATCTGTTTCTTAGAGTATATAACGTATGCGCTTGTTTATTGCATTTTTTGCACTGCTTGGCATTATGCTGCAATCGTGTGGCAGAGTCGCACCCACCACAAACATGGCGGTGGGTGGCGACACGCTGCCTATGCGCCACTCGTCGTTGTTGCAGATAGTGGAGTGTGACGATTATACGGTTGTAAATGTGAAGAACCCTTGGAAAGAAAATGCTTTTCTTCATAGATACATTCTTTTGTCCAAAGATAGCGCGTTTCCTGTTGTCCCGCAAGATGTTACAATACTGCGCACCCCATTGAGTAATCAGCTGGTTTTTGCAACGCTGCATGCCCAACTTTTTGTTACTCTTGGCTGTGTGGATGCAATTTCGGGCGTATGCGATGCTCGTTACATGTCTGTGCCCGAGGTGTGCGAGGCTCTTGCTGCGGGTAGTGTTGTCGATTGTGGCAGTTCCATGGATGTGAATGTCGAACGTTTGATGGAACTATCGCCCGAGGCAGCATGGGTAATACCTTTTAAGAACGGTGGCTACGGCAAAATGGAACGTCTCGACATTCCTTTTATAGAGTGTGTCGATTATATGGAGACCTCGCCGTTAGGGTGTGCCGAGTGGGTACGTTTCTATGGCCGTCTGCTGGGAGTGGGCGAAAAGGCCGACTCGCTTTTTTTTGCCGTGTGTGACAATTATGAACGTGTGAAAAAGGCTGTGGGCTTGTGCATGACCCGCCCAAGATTGATGTGCGAGCTTAAGACTGGTTCTGCATGGTATATGCCCGGCGGATGCAGCACTATGGGGCAACTTTACCGTGATGCGGGTGCCGATTATCTTTTTGGTGACAATAATAGCAGTGGCTCTGTTCCTTTTTCGTTCGAGACGATACTTTCGCGTGCCGATAGTGCCGATGTATGGCTGCTGAAATATGGTGCCGACAGAGATAAAGGGTATTCATCGCTCGAACAGGAGTTTTCGGGGTATGCCTTGTTGCGTCCTTTTTGCGAGAGACGTATTTATGCTTGTAACGTAAGTAAAAAGCGTTTCTACGAAGAGACGCCTTTCCGCCCTGATATTCTGCTCGAAGAGCTTGCTTGTTTGTTGCATCCTGAATTGAATGGCGAATATAAATTGCGATATTATGAAAAACTGCAAGAGTAGAAGAATGGCGATGCTGCTGTCGATATTTGTGACTGTGTCTCTTTTTGTTGCAAATATCTTTTTCGGCTCGGTGGAAATACCTTTTGCCGACGTACTTGACATTCTTGTTGGCGGCGAGCCTCAACGTGAAAGTTGGCGTGTGATTCTTTTGCAATCGCGTTTGCCACAGGCTGTTACCGCACTCTTTTGCGGAATGTCGCTGTCGGCTGCCGGACTTATGTTGCAAACGCTTTTCAATAATCCTCTTGCCGGGCCCGAGGTTTTTGGCATAAACAGCGGTGCCGGCCTTGGTGTTGCGGTGGTTATGTTGCTGCTGCAAGGGACTTTTGTTGCCGGCAGTATGACTGTTGGTGGCTACATTGCTGTTCTTTCGGGGGCTTTTATTGGTGCTATTCTTACGATAGGTATAATACTGCTCTTTTCTACGCTGCTGCGAGGAAATATCTTTTTGCTTATAGCGGGAATGTCGCTCAGTTACCTTACTTCGTCGATAATTTCGTTGCTTAACTACTTTTCGACGGCCGAGGGTGTGCACTCTTATCTTATTTGGGGAATGGGCAATTTTGGTGGTGTCTCGGCACAACAGTTGCCTCTTTTTGCGCTACTTTCAGTTGTTGCGCTGCTACTGTCGTTGTTGATGATGAAACCTTTGAATGCACTGCTGCTCGGTAATTCCTATGCAGCCAATCTTGGCGTAAAGACCAAACGTGTGCGAGCCTTGCTGCTGTTGCTCACAGGTCTGCTCACTGCGGTAGTTACCGCCTATTGTGGTCCGATTACTTTTATAGGGTTGGCAGTCCCTCATGTGGCACGTCTGTTGCTTAAGACAAACAACCACCGCATTTTGTTGCCGATGACTATTCTTTTGGGAGGTGCGACCACTTTGCTATGTAATATAATATGTCAATTACCCGGCGAGAGCGGGCTTGTTCCTCTCGGTGCGGTGACACCTTTGTTGGGAGCACCTGTCATTCTCTATGTGGTGCTGAAAAACAGAGGGATAAATTCTTGATATAACTTTCGTCATATAATTGCGTATTTATTATGGCGATTGAGGGTTCTTTTTCTTTTAGTTTATTTTACCCTTATAAGCAGTTGCTATTTGAACGGTTGTTGTTTTTTATTATGTACTTTTTGCGCCGCCAAAAAGTACCAAAAAGCTCTGCGCAT
>CAZXIQ010000035.1:0-11262 GCA_964640785.1 uncultured Bacteroidaceae bacterium
AAATAGATTTTTGTAATTTGTAATTCACATAAATAAAAAAGGCGGAACCATTCTAAGGCTTGCATCTACCTAAGGTTACCGCCAAGTGACCTGCACACATACAAGCATAGAACAGTTCACACCTATACAGTGTGAACCATCAACTAGCTTGTTCTCTATGTGCGAATATTGGCGGTATTCAAGGTAGAAAGAACAAGAGCTGAAAGCTCAAAAAAATATTTACTAAGAATGGAACGTCACCTCTTTTACAACACCTTGGCAAAACTTTTTTGCGCAGGCTGCAAGTAGTACGTTCTTTCCGGGGTTATTTCATAGGCAAATATTTTATAGTTAGTATTATTATAATTTTAAACAGTTTCTTGGATTTTTAAACCAATTCTTCAGTTATAATATTGCATGTAACTGTTTACGGATGAACGAATGTTCCAATTTCCTCGCCCTCCATCACACGTTTCAGGTTACCTACAATGTCCATGTTGAATACGTATATAGGCAGGTTATTCTCCTTGCACATGGTTGTTGCAGTCAGGTCCATTACCTTTAGTCCGCGACTGATAACTTCGTCGTAGCTTATGTCGTCGAATTTTACGGCTGTGGGGTCTTTCTCGGGGTCGGCAGTGTAAATGCCGTCTACGCGAGTGCCTTTGAGCATGACGTCTGCCTCAATTTCAATGCCGCGTAACGACGAGCCTGTGTCTGTGGTGAAGTAGGGATTGCCTGTTCCGGCTGCCATTATAACAACCTTGCCATCCTGCATGGCCGAAATTGCTTTCCATTTGTTGTAAAACTCGCCGACAGGCTCCATTCTGATGGCTGTGAGTACCATTGTGGAAACGCCTATTGCCTCGAGTGCCGAGCTTAGTGCAAGGCTGTTGATGACTGTTGCCATCATGCCCATCTGGTCACCCTTTACGCGGTCGAATCCTTTGCCAGCACCGCTCAAGCCGCGAAATATGTTGCCGCCGCCGATGACAATGCCTATTTCCACACCCATTTCCGAAACCTCTTTTATCTGTTGGGCATACTCTTGCAAGCGTTTGACGTCGATGCCGTAACGTTGTTCGCCCATGAGGCTCTCTCCACTTAATTTCAAAAGAATACGTTTGAACTTTGCCATATTTGTAAGTTTTTTTGTTCCTATTTTACAACATATTTGCAAAGCTACATATATTTTTTAGATTTTTAAATAGTAGGCATAATAGTTTTATTTAGAAACTGTTTAAATTTCTAAAAACAGTTTCTAAAAATGGTTGTTAATAATGCAAAATAGTTCTTATATAAATTTTAAAATAGCTAACTTTGCACTATTATGATACCGTATAAAAAACATAAACTTATTGTAGGGTTGCTTTTTGTCTATATGACAGGCATGTACCTTTATTTCTTTCCGCGTAACAACGAAATGAGCGACGCGGAAAAGTGGGCTGTTGTCGTTGGTTCTTATTTGTTGCTTGTGGTGCTGTGGTTCGTGCTTAAGCGTCGCGACCGTCTGCGTGGCAAGCACGAGGATGAGATTAATAACCTAAAGTGACATTTTCCACCTCTTTGAAGTAGTAGGTGCGCAGTTTGCCGTCGTTGCATTTAAGCAATATGCGTCCGTCGCGTTCTATGCCTTGAATGGTGGCTGTGAACTCTCCGTTTATGTCACGGTAGAGCAGGGGGGTGTTGTATCCTATAAGTGATTTTTCATATTCCTCGAACATATCCGATGCGTTGCTGTGTGCGATAATCGTGTATCTCTCTATAAAATGTGCCATAATGTTGCACATTACTTTATTTATATCGAACATTTTGCCGCTTGCAATGGCCATAGAGGTTGGTCGGCGTTCCATTTTATCGAAATGAGTTTGGTTCACGTTGAGCCCGATGCCAATGAATGCTTGTGTAACATCTGTTCCTTCGCAATCGGTCTCTAAAAGTATGCCGGCAAGTTTGCAGCCGTTGCAATAAAGGTCGTTTGGCCATTTGAGGGTTGTTGCAAGGCCGAATGTTTGCATGCTGTTTTTTAAGGCGAGCGCTGCTGCAACGGATAGTGCGTAACTTGTGTTCACGGCGAGCGTTGTCGGGCACACGATTATGGTCATCAACAGATTTTTGCCTTCTGCCGACTGCCATACAGTGCCGCGCTGTCCGCGTCCCAAGGTCTGTTTTTCGGCTGTTACCACAAATATCTCGCAGTCGGGGTTCTCTTTTTTCAGACGCAATGCTTCGCGCCTTGCGTAACTGTTGGTAGAGTCGGTTTCTGCAAGGTGTATGTGGGTAACCTTTGTCCCGCTGATATTATATTCCATATTTGGTGCGTATCTTTTTGGGTAATTTCTTTATTACCTCTTCGTATGAATGGTCGATGAGCTCTTTGACCAATGATTCTGACATACGTTCAATGTCCATCATGTTCCAATATTTTTTGTTCATGTGCCACGCGGGCTTTATGGCTGTATATTTGTCGCGCAGTTCTATTGCTCTGTCTGCATCGCATTTTACGCAGAACCATTCGGTATTTTCGAGGTCTACAATGGCAAAAATTTTATTCTCGACGCGAAAAGCGAGGGTCGTCTCGTCAAACGGAAAATCTTCTGTGGCCGAGGGCTTGCTCAGGCAGTATATTCGTGCATCTTCTATGTTCATGGCTCAATAGATTGTTTGAATTTCTTAAAACTCCCCGGCTTATTCAAGTTCGGGGTAAAAGGCGTCTCTTATGTGTTCAATTTCGTGCCTCTCCCCGTCGCCTACGATTGTGACAATGTCGAAACGGATGGGTGTGTCAATGTCGTGCTTTTTAATGTATGCCTCGGCTGCTTTTACAATGTTTCTCATCTTTTGTGGTGTTACAGCGTCACGAACATCGCCATAATTTTCGTTGCGACGGGTCTTTACCTCAACAAAAACCAATATGTTGCGCTCTTTTGCAATGAGGTCAATCTCTTTGTGCCCACTGCGCCAATTATATTCGAGTACGGCAAGCCCTTCACCTGCCAGATAGCGGGCGGCGAGCATTTCACCTTTGTTTCCTAAAAGATTGTGTTCGGCCATAATTGTTGTAAACTACTTTGCAAATATAGCTTGTATATGTCTCTTTTACAAAAATTAGAGTTATATTTGCAACATATAAATGATGCAATGACAGTAAAAAAGAGAACGACGGCTACATGTGCAAGGGTGCAGCCTGTGCGTCGCAAACGTATAGTGGCACTCGTCAGTGACGAAGAGGATCGTCTCATTGAAAATTATCTTAAAAAGTATAAGATAACAAATAAAAGTAATTGGATGCGCGAGACGCTACTTGCTTTTATTTATAAGAATCTTGATGAAGACTATCCCACGCTTTTCAACGAGCATGATATGCGACGTTAGTTTGTGAAACTATGGAAATTGATGATGTTAAGTATATGAAAGTTGCGCTTGCCGAGGCCGAGAAGGCCTTTGCGGTTGGCGAAATTCCCATTGGTGCGGTTGTTGTGTGTGGCGGCTCTGTTATTGCACGCTGTCACAATCTTACCGAGACGTTGAACGATGTTACCGCTCATGCCGAAATGCAGGCAATAACTTCGGCGGCCGATTTTCTTGGTGGTAAATATCTTGACGAATGTACGTTGTATGTTACAGTCGAGCCTTGTCCCATGTGCGCAGGTGCGTTGGGGTGGGCCCATGTGGGACGTTTGGTCTATGGAGCAACCGACGAAAAGAGGGGCTATAAAAGATACGCTCCGGATGTGTTGCATCCGAAGACTAAAGTTTCCGCGGGTATTTGTGCCGATGAGGCTACCCGTCTTATGCGAGAGTTTTTTAAAGGGAAAAGATAATCCTTTTACTGTTTTTTGTCGTCTGTCGTGGGTTTTATCTCTTCGAAACTTACATATTCGCCCTCGTTCTTGTCGAATACTTTTTTCTTTGTACCTTCGGACGTGTTTGTTTCGTTGTGTTTGAAACGTGTGTAGTCTTCGCTGCTGTTTCTGTTTGTCGTATTACGGCCACGATAGGATGTATAGGATGTTGTTCCTCCACCCAACATGTTAATTATGAATCGTATTATACCAAAAATTATAGAGGGTACGAGGATTAATATTACCGCGAAGAAAAGTATTATAAGTATGATAAATTTCATTATTATTAAATTAACGCTTCTTTATCAGCGATTTTACTATTGATATTGCAACGTAAAGCGATATTATGGGGACGGCTGCGCCGAATCCCAATAACAGCATCGGTGCTGAAATTATAAGGAAACTGTATCTTATTTTGTTCGCTCTCCAAGCGAAATATTTTATTTTCATGGAGAACATCGGTATTTCTGCAACTAAAAGGTAGCATGATAGTGCGATGAATCCCAACATTAAAAGCCACCCGTAGTTAAGCTCGCTTATATACCGACCGTAACCTACTATCAGCGATGCCCAGAAGAGTGCATTGGCTGGTGTCGGCAGGCCTATAAATGTGCTTGTCTGTCGTTTGTCTATGTTGAATTTTGCCAATCGTAATGCCGAGAATGCAGCTATTAAAAAGGGTGTGTATGGGAATATATCTGCTATCGGCATAAGGTATTCGGGCAACGTCAGGCCTTGCATATATGTAAACACCATGAACGATGGTGCAAAGCCGAAAGTAATATCGTCGGCGAGCGAGTCGAGCTGCACGCCCAGTGGCGAGCTTACTCTCAGCAGACGTGCTGCCATTCCGTCAAAAAAGTCAAAAACTGCGCCCAACACTATAAATGTAAAGGCTAAAACAAAATTCCCCTCCATTGCCATTACGCAGGATGTGCAGCCGGATAGAAGGTTGCAACATGTTATTGCGTTGGGGATATGTTTCTTGAAATTCATAATTGATGAATTATTTCAGTTTTGCAATTATTGTTTCGTTACCAATGGTCTTTTGTCCCAATTCCACGCATATTTCAGTGTCCAATGGGAGGTATACATCAACACGCGACCCGAATTTGATGAATCCCATGTGCTGGTCGATGAAACACTCTTCGCCTACTTCGGCGTATGTTACTATGCGGCGAGCCATTGCTCCTGCAATTTGTCTTACTAGAATTTCTGTTCCTTCGGGAGTCTCTATGACAACGAGCGAACGTTCATTCTCGGTGCTTGCCTTGGGCAACCATGCTTTCATGAATTTACCACTTTGATGGCCGACGCGCTTTACAACTCCATCGACGGGGTACCAATTGGCGTGTACGTTAAGCGGGCTCATGAATATTGATACCATTATTCTTCTGTTCTTAAAATGGTCGGGCTCAAAAACCTCCTCGACAACAACAACTTTGCCGTCTGCCGGGGCTACAACTATTTTTTCAACATTGTCTGATGGGAACAAACGCTTGGGGCTGCGAAAAAAGTTCGCCATCATCAAATATATGAAAAGTGAAATTCCGGATAGAAGTATATTGAATATCTTAAATGGAACAAAATACCAACTAAACAAGTTTAATGAAAGAAGTACGACGAGCGACACTACAAGGATAGTGGTACCCTCGCGGTGAATTCTCATCTTTCTGATTCTTTTTAATTTTTCAATTCTTCCCATTGGATTTCTAAGTTTATTCGACAAAAATAGTAATTTTTTGTTAAACACCCAACAAAAAACAGGAAAAAGAGTATCTGCTTTTGGTAACTATATAGCGATTAGAGTGTTTGTGATAAACTTTTTTCGATTGTTGAAAACTTTTGTTTCAAAAAATGACGAAATATATTGGAAAGTGCTATCTTTATCAGTCTAAATAAATAGAGAAAAGAGAGCCGATGGAAGATTTTGTTCATTTACATGTACATACTCAATATTCGATACTCGACGGGCAGGCTTCAATTCCGCGACTGGTGGATAAGGCTATTGCCGACGGAATGCGTGGAATAGCTGTTACCGATCATGGAAACATGATGGGTATCAAGGAGTTCTATAATTATGTGAATAAAAAGAATAAGGGCAAGAAGCCCGAGGATAAGTTTAAGCCGATTATTGGTTGCGAAATGTATATGGCGTCGCGTCGCTTATATAATAAGGAGGGCAAGGAGGACCAGAAGGCCTACCACCTTGTTGTTCTTGCAAAAAACCTTACAGGCTACCACAATCTTGTCAAATTGGTTTCAAAGGCTTGGACCGAGGGTTACTATTATCATCCTCGTACCGATAAGGTCGAACTTGAAAAGTACAAAGAGGGGCTTATCATCTGTTCGGCCTGTCTGGGCGGTGAAATTCCGCAATATATAAAAAATGGCAATTTCGAAGAGGCCGAGCGTACCATTCAGTGGTTCAAAGATACTTTCGGCGAAGATTTTTATTTGGAACTTCAGTTGCACAAGGCTACCGTCGAGCGTGCCAACCACGAGGTCTATCCTTTGCAGGTCGAGGTAAACAAGCATCTTGTGGAGTACAGTAAAAAGTTCGGCATAAAATTGGTCTGCACCAACGATGTTCATTTTGTGGACGAAGAGAATGCCGAGGCTCACGACCATCTTATCTGTCTCAATACGGGAAAGGACCTTAACGACCCTAACCGTATGCTCTACTCGAAACAGGAGTGGATGAAGACTCGTGCCGAAATGAACGATATTTTTGCCGATTGCCCCGAGGCTCTTTCAAATACGGTTGAGATATGTAACAAGGTAGAGTTTTACAGCATCGACAATGCTCCCATCATGCCCACATTTGCCATTCCCGAGGAGTTTGGCACCGAAGAGGAATATAGAAAAAAATATACGCACGAGGACCTTTATAACGAATTTACACGTGATGAAAAGGGTAACGTCGTAATGTCGCAAGAGGCGGGCGAGGCAAAAATTAAAAAGTTGGGTGGGTATGACAAGCTCTACCGTATAAAATTAGAGGGTGATTATCTGCGCAAACTTACTTACGATGGGGCAAAAAAACTCTACCCGGAACCTTTCAGCCAAGAGCTTACCGACCGCATAGACTTTGAACTGCATATTATGAAGACTATGGGTTTCCCGGGCTATTTTCTCATAGTGCAGGACTTTATAAAAGCTGCGCGCGAAGAGCTTGGAGTGTCGGTTGGTCCCGGACGCGGTTCGGCTGCCGGCAGTGTTGTTGCGTATGCGCTGAGTATCACGCGAGTAGACCCTATAAAATACGACCTTCTGTTCGAGCGTTTCCTTAATCCCGACCGTATATCTTTGCCCGATATTGACGTGGATTTTGACGACGATGGTCGCGCCGAGGTTCTCAAATGGGTTACGAACAAGTATGGGCAAGAGAAGGTTGCACACATTATAACTTACGGTACAATGGCTACTAAACTTGCCATTAAGGACGTTGCCCGTGTGCAGAAGTTGCCTCTCGATGTTTCGAATAAATTGTGCAAAGCGATTCCCGACCGTCTGCCCGACGGGCTGAAGATGAACCTGAAAAATGCAATTTCCGTCGTGCCCGAGCTGCGCGAGGCGGAATCCTCGCCCAACGAGCAGATGCACAACACCATTAAATATGCCAAGATGCTCGAGGGTAATGTGCGCAATACAGGTGTGCATGCGTGTGGCATCATCATCTGTCGCGATGCAATAACCGACCATGTGCCCACAAGCGTTGCCGAGGACAAAGAGACGGGCGAGAAACTGCTTGTGACACAGTACGAGGGCAGTGTGATTGAAGATACAGGTCTCATTAAAATGGACTTTTTGGGTCTGAAGACCCTCTCGGTCATTAACGAGGCGGTAGAAAATATACGCCGCAGTTTGGGCGAGGAGGTCGATATTGACAACATTCCCATCGACGACAAACTCACTTATGAATTGTATTGCAAGGGTAACACCATAGGTACCTTTCAGTTCGAGTCGCCGGGTATGCAAAAGTATCTGCGTGAGTTGCAGCCGAGTACTTTTGAGGACCTTATAGCCATGAATGCTCTTTATCGTCCGGGCCCTATGGATTATATTCCCGACTTTATCAGTCGTAAGCATAATCCCGAGCTTGTGCAATATGATATTCCTTGTATGGAAAAGTATCTTAAGGATACTTATGGAATTACGGTGTATCAGGAGCAGGTGATGTTGCTCTCGCGTCAGCTTGCCGACTTTACTCGTGGCGAGAGTGACACGTTGCGCAAGGCAATGGGTAAAAAACTGAAAGATAAGCTGGACGAGCTTAAGCCCAAGTTTATAAACGGCGGAAAATCGAACGGGCACAATGAGAAGATTCTCGAAAAAATATGGGCCGACTGGGAAAAGTTTGCATCCTATGCATTCAATAAGTCTCATGCAACGTGCTATTCGTGGGTGGCCTATCAGACGGCCTACCTGAAGGCTCACTATCCTTCGCAGTATATGGCAGGTACGCTCAGTCGCAACCTTTCCAATATTACCGAAATTACCAAGCTTATGCAGGAGTGCAAAAGCATGAATATAAATGTCCTCGGCCCTGATGTCAATGAGTCGCACCGTAAGTTCAGCGTGAACAAGCAGGGCGATATTCGTTTCGGGTTGTGTGCAGTGAAGGGCGTAGGCGAAAATGCCGTTCAGTCGATTATCAACGAGCGTGAGTCGGGTGGCCCCTATACAAGCATTTTCAACTTTGTGGAGCGTGTGAACCTTACGGCCTGCAACCGTAAGAACCTTGAGTGTCTGGCTCTTTCGGGTGCGTTCGACGAATTGCCGGGAGGCATCAAACGCGAGCAATATATGGGCGTGAACAGTAAAGGTGAAATGTTCCTCGATACTCTCATACGTTACGGCAACAGATTCCAGATGGACAAGATGACCTCTCAGAATTCGCTTTTCGGTGCGCAGGACATGGCCGAAATTCCCACGCCCGAGGTTCCTGTTACCGAGGAGTGGAGCAATCTTGCGCGTCTGAACAAGGAGCGTGAACTTGTGGGAATATATCTGTCGGCGCATCCTTTGGATGAATATTCGCTTGTGCTTAATGAATTCTGCAATACAAAAGCTGCCGAGCTTGCCGACAAAAATGCTCTTGCCGGACGGAAAATAACTATGGGCGGCCTTGTTGCCGACCCGCCGCGAACAGGCTTTACCAAGAAAGGTAACCCTTATGGCATTGTCGCCGTCGAGGATTTTTCGGGGAAGGCCGAAATTTCCCTCTTCGGAAACGACTGGATTCAAAAGCAGAACTATTTTATCCCCGGTAACTTTGTCTATATTACCGGTGCATGTCAGCCCAAACGTTGGGACCCCGATTCTTACGAATTTGTTATCAATAACATACGTCTGCTCTCCGAGGTTAAAGAAGAGTCTGTGAAGAGTATCACCCTGTCGTTTGCCATAGAGCAGCTTACCGACAATGTAGTCGAGGATTTTATGGAATATATAAGAAACAATCCCGGTAAGAGTAAAATACATTTTAATATTCGCGATGTAGAGCAGGAATTTACATTAAGTTTAGTATCTTTGGACTATTCAATAAACATAACTCAAGAACTGATAGATTTTGTGAAGAATTTACAAGGATTCGAGTATAAGTTAAATTAATAATATAAGAAAAGAAATTATGGAAATTACAGTAACAGACAACAACTCAAAAGAGTTTTTAGCATCGGAACTTCCCTTGGTGCTCGATTTTTATGCTACATGGTGTGTGCCTTGCCGTAAGCTTGCTTCGTCGCTCGCGGAACTAGCCGAGGAGTACGATGGTCGCATCGTTGTAGGTAAATGTAATGTCGAAGATGCAGTAGACCTTGCTGCCGAATACAGCATTATGTCTGTCCCGACAGTGCTTTTCTTCAAGAACGGCAAGGTTGTGGATAATTTCGCAGGACTGATTTCAAAGGCCGACATTAAAGCGAAAATAGAAAACCTTCTTTAAAATTGAACAATTATGCAGAACGACGAATTCAACAAAGAGGATATCGACGACGAGAAGACCATTGAGTATATACGTCAGCGTTTGCCGCAAGAGCTGAAAGAAAAATTCAGCGACGATGAATTTTACTATTTTCTCGACACCATTTACGACTACTACGACAAGAGTGGTATTTTTGAGTCGCAAGGCGACGCCGATGGTTGCATAGAAATTGATATTGATGCTATTGCAAAGTACATTGTCAAAGAGGCAAAGAAAGACAATATTGGCGAGTATGACCCCGAAGAACTTTTCTTCATCGTAGAGGGCGAGCTTGCTTATTGTGGAGCTATCGACGAGGACGAAGAGTAGGTTTTTTGCAATCTCGAATATTTAAAATCGGTGACAGTATTTTTTATTCTGTCACCGATTTTTTTTCAAACGTTGATGTTTCCAATAAAGAGAAACTTTTTTTAGAAATTTAGGCAACGTCTTATAGCAAATACGTCAGTTTGATATAAAAAGAACATCCTGCAAAAAATGCAGGATGTTCAAAGCTATTCTCTACTTATAACGATTAAGCGTTTACTGTAGCCATGTAAGCGATGAGGTCGAGAACTTTGTTAGAGTAACCAATCTCATTGTCATACCAAGATACAACCTTAACGAAAGTATCTGTCAAAGCGATACCTGCTTTTGCGTCGAAGATAGATGTGCGTGTGTCACCCAAGAAGTCAGAAGAAACAACTGCATCCTCTGTGTAACCGAGTACACCTGCCAATTCGCCCTCAGAAGCCTCTTTCATAGCAGCGCAAATCTCTGCGTATGTAGCGGGTTTAGCCAAGTTTACTGTCAAGTCTACAACTGATACGTCGAGAGTGGGAACGCGCATTGCCATACCTGTCAATTTGCCGTTCAATGCGGGGATAACCTTACCTACTGCCTTAGCTGCACCTGTTGAAGAGGGGATGATGTTGCCTGCTGCTGCACGGCCACCACGCCAGTCTTTCAAAGAAGGACCGTCTACTGTCTTCTGTGTAGCTGTTGTAGAGTGTACTGTTGTCATCAAACCGTCTGTGATACCCCATTTGTCGTTCAATACCTTAGCGATGGGAGCCAAGCAGTTTGTTGTACATGAAGCGTTAGAAACGAACTGTGTACCGGGAACGTAAGTTTTCTCGTTTACACCGCAAACGAACATAGGAGTGTCGTCTTTTGAAGGAGCTGACATTACTACATATTTAGCACCAGCCTCGATGTGAGCCTGAGCTTTCTCCTTTGTAAGGAAAAGACCTGTTGATTCAACAACGTACTCAGCACCTACTGCGTCCCATTTCAAGTCAGCGGGGTTGCGCTCTGCTGTTACGCGGATAGCTTTACCGTTTACGATAAGCTGGCTGTTCTCAACGTCAGCCTCGATAGTACCATCGAAGATACCGTGCATTGTGTCATACTTGAGCATGTATGCCAAGTAATCTACGGGGCAAAGGTCGTTGATACCTACAATCTCAA
>CAZXIQ010000036.1:0-11146 GCA_964640785.1 uncultured Bacteroidaceae bacterium
CATCATGGGGCCGGGAGCAATATTCATCTTGGGGAAATATCGCGCGCCACTAACCAAAGAGCGGTCGGCAAAAAACCAATCGACAAGGAAAGAGACCTGTATTCCGTAAACAGCTTCGCCGCGCACACACAGCATTATATCGCGCCAATGCCCCCAATCGCCACCCGTCACATAACGGTCGGCCACGTTCATGCCTCCTATAAAAGCAGTTTTTCCATCAATAATCACAACCTTACGATGGTTGCGATAGTTAAGACTGCTCGACAGCATGGGGAAACGCTCCTTGAGAAAAGCCTGCACATACATTCCTGCGCAGCGCATCTCCTCGAAAAAGCCCTTATCGACACGCCAACAGCCAACATCGTCGTACAGCAGACGAACCTCGACACCCTCGCGAGCCTTGTCCATAAGAACATCGCGGAGCAAATGTCCCATAGCATCATCCATAAAAATATAGAACTGCACATGTATATGCTCTTTAGCAGCATAAATCTCACGTATCAGAGCAGTAAAAAACGAGGTTCCGTCCGAAAGAATATCTATTCGGTTATTTGCAGTAGGATAAGCATCGGCTACATTTTCAAAGAACTTTACAAGCGAGGCGTAACGTTTGGGAATACAATTCGCAATCTCAGCATGATTGTATGCAAGAAGGCTCTTTTTTTGTATCTGTGTGAGCGAACGTTTATTAATGAGGCGTCTGCGACGATTGTCCCTGCCAAAAACATAATACACGAACAGCCCCAGATAGGGAACACCGAGTATCACCAACACCCACGCCAATGTTTTTACCGGCACACGATTGTTAAGCACCACCGAGAATACTGTCACCACTGCCACTATCATATATATCCAGTAGAGACAGCGCATTATTCCCCAAAATGTTATTGCATCGAGACCGTACATGTGCACTGAGGTAAAATATATTTTGCGAATTTAATAAATATGAACAAAAAAAAGATTGAATAACTGCGCAAGTTATTCAATCTTTAAGTTTACTTAACACTTGTCATCATCAGAAACGGCCGCCACCAAAGCTGCCCATGCGTTCACCGCCTCTTTCGGGCATTGCAGGAGCACCTGCGGGTGACCTGCCGGGACCATCGAAAGAGCGTCGCATCTGCGAACGTGTATCTTTGTCGCCCATTTGGTTGAACTTATATATTACATGGAACATGCAGTAGCTGTGTATCGCATTGTTCTGAGTATCGCTGCGCATGGTGGCAGAAATATTGCGGCTGACGTTACTCTGTTCGTGCAGTATGTCAAACACTTGAAAAGAGAGTGTCAGGGCATTATTCTTGAGAAAACTTGACGACACTTGCGCGTTCCACAAAAGTTCGTTGGTGTTGAATGTCGGGTCGCTGTATCCGCGGCGGCTGCTCATGTAAATATCGGAATAGAGCCTCATGTTAAACCACGGTAATTGTATGTTTGTGCTGGGACCGTACGAAAAATCGTATGTATCGAAATTCTGACCGGGCTGCTGTTCGTTCACAGAGTGAGCATAGCGCAAAGAGCCGTTAAGAGTTATTTCGAACCAATCGTTGCGGTAACCACCCTTGAGTTGTTCGCTGATATTTGTTGTCTTAATAGTGTTGCGCACACTGTTTTTATTCAACATACTTATGTATGCAACACCATGATTGAAACCTGCGTCGGTGGTGGCGCTGTATGTAAATTTGGTATTTGCGGGAAGCGATGCATTGAAATTGAATCCTCCGTTCACGTTCCAATTACCATTGATATTCTCGGGACGGCTTATGCGACCACCGGTATCTTCGTTGTAGGTAACCATCTGGCTGATGCTGTTAAGAGTATTGGAGAAACGCAGATTGGCCGAAAAACCACGTTGGGCATCGGCATTATAGGTATTAAAAAATGCGTTCAGGTTGTTGGTAAACGAAGGTTTCAACCCCGGATTACCCTTTGTGATGTTAAGAGGATTGGAGTCGTCGGTAACATCCAAAAGGTCGGTCATGGAGGGTTGCGACGTACGGCCGCTGTACCTTACGTTCAGCACCGTGCTTTTCGACCACTTGTATCTGAAACGAATGTTGGGCGAGAAATTATTGACTGTACGCTTAAGTACTGTATCTATGCCCAGATATTGGTATTTCATGCGTGAGTGCTGCGGTAACCACGATGCACCGACGCTTAAGTTCATTTTTTCGGTCACGAAACGCGCCATTGCACTAACCTCGTGATTCATATTACGATAGGTGGAATAACGGCTGAGGTCGTCGTCTTTGTACTGCTCGTAATCATCGGGGAGGGCCGGGAAATTATAATAATGGTTGAGCAGAGGGGTGTAATCGCTCAAATTATCAAAGACGTATGTGGAGCGGTCGCTGCTGTTGTAACTGTAATTGAAACGGTAGCTCAGTTGCAGATTGGCAATATTGGAGAGTGGCTCTGTGTAACTTATTCGGGTGCTGTAATTCCAATTTTCAGATGGCGTCGAAGAGTAGCGTTTCCTTACATAGCCCTTGCCGGCACTCTCGCGATAATATGTAACATCGTTGTGTGATATATTTTCATTTTCGCTGTCGCTGTAACCGAACGAGCCGTCGAGCGTAAGGTTACGCCCTGTCTTGCCCAAACGACGGTTTATTTGCAGATTGGCATTCATCGAGCGGCTTTCGCTGCTACCCATAGATTCGTTAAGGTTGCGGTTGATGGCAATATCTTCGTAGCCGACGGGGACTGTGCCGAACATGCTGCGAATATAATCACCTCCATGCTCAAAGGGGTCGGCATCGAAAGTTGCCGAGGAGTTTTTTGACCAACTGTCCGAGGTTGAGTACGAAATTGAGGGACTGAATATGATGTTTGTCAGAGTATCGAGTTTCCATTCGATGCGAAAATCGGCATTCACATTGCTCGAACGGCTGAAAGAGTTGTTGTTACTTGTGGAGTATTGATTGGGATTGCCGGCTGTCATAAAATACTCCGTAGAGGAGTAGCTTTTTACATCTGTGTCGCGATGGTTGAAACGCACGTTTCCACCCGTTTCCAATTTGTCTGAACGTGTGGCAAAGTTAAAACCACCCATCTTGCTTGCCACAAGGCCCGAGCCGCCACCGCCGCGAAAGCCTCGGTCGCCTATGTTGTTGGCCGAGAGAATAAGCGACTTCTGCGACTTATCGGTAAAATGGCTTGTCATATTTTTTGCCGAGTATCTATCGTGTGAACCGTATGCAACATCGGTGTTTCCGAACCATCCTTTGTCGGCTCCTTTTTTCATCTGAAGGTCGAGCACTGTCTCTTCCTCACCATCGTCTATACCTGTGACGCGTTTAAAATCGCTATCCTTGTCGTAGAATTTCACCTTATCGACAGTTTCGGCGGGTATATTCTTGAGAGCCATGTTCTTATCTGTACCGAAGAAGTCTTTTCCTTTCATCAGTATGCGGTTCACGGTCTTGCCGTTTACTTTGATTGTTCCGTCATCAGAGATTTCGACTCCGGGGTATTTTTTCAGCAACTCTTCGAGCATGGAGCCTGCCGGCACACGAAATGCTGCGGAGTTATACACCATTGTATCTTCGCTCATTGTCACTGGTGGAACTTCGGCGGTAACAACAGCCTCTTTTAGGGCAACAACGTCGGGCTTAAGTTCAATATCACCAAGATTATTGGTTTTTTTGGCTGTAATTTTCACAAGTTTTTCCTGTGAAAGAAAGCCAACGTATGTGACACGCACAAGATAATCTCCGGCCTCGACACTTATGGAAAATTTACCTTCAAGGTCGCTTGCGCCACCGGCCTTAAAAACCGTATCGGGCAGGGTGAAAAGTTGAACTGCTGCATTGGGTAGCGGCTCTTTTTCACTCGCACCAATAATGGTTCCACTTAAATATCCAATTTTTTTCTTATTTGTTGTCTGAGCATTGGCCGGTACCGCCAAAAACATTATACCCAACAGTAGCAAAATAAAATTTTTCATATTTAAATTTATCTGAAATTTTGTAACAATACTTTTCTTTGACAGAAGAAATATAAAATAGTTTAAAAGGATTGTTTCAATTATTTCAAAAAAAAATTAACTTCGCCGAAACTTTCACAGAATAATGAACAAAGATAAAGAGGTTACAGACAGATTGTTGCAAGCACTCACAAGCAACGAAAAAGATTTTGGGAAAATACTCCTCGGGGAAAAATCGACAAATAACGGCATTGAATATGAAAATCCCTTGAACAGAGCCTTTGTAACACATTTTGCACATGTCGAAAATAAAGAGAGCCTGCATGCACTTGCACTTATCGCCATATTGTATTTATCAGTGTTGCACTGCAACTTTCCCACGCATTTTTTCAGAGCATCCGTAAATTATTTACGCGACAATATTTCGCTGCCAACATTCAATTGCAACCACTATGACAATATATATAAAAATATAAGCAACGAAGATAACCTTGAAATGCCATTATTCAAAAATCTTAACATTTTTGCAAAAATTAACCTAACAAAAAATCAAATTTTCGACTCATTCGATTTTTTATCTAACGGATTATAACACAGATTTTTAAGAAAAAAGATTAAAATAGTAAAAATACAAGAATTGCATCTTTACAAAAATAATCTTCGGGGAAAAACTTGCATTCGGCTCATTGCGACATTATATTTGCAGAAATACAATAAAGTCTGTAATTATGAAAAAAACATTCATTATCCTCGCATCATTGCTCTTGTGCATATCATGCGAACAGCCTGTAAGCCAAACTGAAAAACTAAACAGGCAGGCCATTGCAGAATACAACATTCCCATACGACCCGGATACGAGGGCAGAAACCCCTATTGGAACAAATTTGCAAAGAAATTCATGTATGCACCCGCATTCGACTTTAAAAAGATTGAAGGTGCCGTAACATACAAATATTGTGTCAAAGAGAATAATAAAGACGATGCAAAAGAGTGGTCATTTACCACCGATGCACCCAATAAATCCCTTGCGCCAATATGGCAACAAATACCCTCAGGTTACGCAACACTCACCGTAGAGGGCCTTGACAAAGAGAATAACATCATAGGGCAGGCCGGGAAAAGAACATTTTACCGCAACGCCCCTTTCACAGCCCCCTACCCCGAAGCAGCAAGAGGCTACAAAGAGTCGGCCATTCTTGCACTGCGGCACATACACAATATGCCGGCAATCCAACATTGGAAAAACGACACTACCCCGGACATGACATACGAACTAAACACATACCCCTGCAAAATAATAGGTTCGACAATCAGCGCCGAGGTAAAACTGGCAAAACTATATCCGCAACTGAAGGACGACGCACTGAAAATAGCCGAAAATGCAGCCCGGTTCCTTATAAACAAAAGCCGTCCCGAAGGTGACCCGCTTGCATATTTTCCACCCACATACTATGGTGACAAATTAAGCTCGGGAGCCTCAAGTAACAAAAGCAAGACTATGGCAATGGAAGCACTCACCGCAGCCAACGCCTTCCTTGACCTATACGACGCAACAGGCAAGCAAGAGTACTACGACCGAGCAATGAACATCACAGATACATACGCACGCCTGCAAGCCGAGGATGGTTCGTTCCCCATAAAAATGGACCTTGTCACCGGTGAACCGGTAAATAAGGTACGCGCATTGCTGCACCCCATGCTCGAATACATGCAACGCCTTGAACAACAATACAAAATAACAAAATATCAAACAATGCATCGTAAGGCACAAGAGTGGATGAAAAACGGAGCATTAAAATCATTTGACATGACAGGACAATTTGAAGACTTCTCTGTCGTAGGCCTCGAACCATACGAGAACCTCACAAACTGTACTGCCGCACCTTACGCCGCCTATCTTCTCGGCAAAGAACAATGCACCGACGACGAACTAAAAGACGCCATAGACCTTATACGTTTCAGCGAGGACCAATTCACATATTGGGGCAACCCCAATTACAAAGACGACAATAAAGTATATAACGCACCCTGCGTAGTGGAACAATACAAATTCCAAGTTCCAATAGACGGCAGCGTATGCAACGTAGCAAACGCACTACTCAACCTATACAAGAAAAACGGCGACGAGCTTGCATTTGCAAAAGCAAAAGCCCTTATAGACAACATTACCATAGTACAAGATGCCGCAACCGGAGCAATACCCACATTCTGGGGAAACAAACAATATGGACAAGATTGGATAAACTGCGCATACTTTTCCATACAGACACTTTTAAAAATGGACGAAATTGTTACAAACTCAAAAAAGAACTAAATTATAAAACAACAATAACCTTTTACAAAAAATCACACTTATGAAAAAAACACTTACCATACTCGCCATCTTATTTTTGTGTATATCCTGCGAGCAAGAAACAAACAAAACAGAAAAACTAAACAAGCAGGCCATTGCCGAATACAACATTCCCATACGACCCGGATACGAAGGCAGAAACCCCTATTGGAACAAATTTGCAAAGAAATTTATGTATGCACCCGCATTCGACTTTAAAACGATTGAAGGCGCCGTAACATACAAATACATCGTCAAAGAGAATAAAAAAGAGAATGCAAAAGAGTGGTCGTTTACAGCAGATGCACCCAACAAGTCACTTGCACCAATATGGCAACAGATAACCCCGGGCGATGTAATACTTACAATAGAAGCACTTGACAAAGACAAAAAAACAATAGGGCTGGCCGGAGAAAGAAAATTCTATCGCGACAATCCCTTCAATGCTCCCTATCACGAGGCAGTCAGAGATTACAAAGAGTCGGCACTCCTTGCACTTCTGTACATACACAACATGAAGGCTATACAGAATTGGAAAAACGACACTACCCCGGACATGGCATACGAACTAAACACATACCCCTGCAAAATAATAGGTTCGACAATCAGCGCCGAAGTATTACTGTCGCAACTATGCCCACAACTGAAAGACGATGCACTGAAAATAGCCGAAAATGCAGCGCAGTTCCTCATAAACCAAAGCCGTCCCGAAGGTGACCCGCTCGCATACTTTCCACCCACATACTATGGCAACTATATAACCTCGGGAGCAGCCCGCAACAAAGGAAAAACAATGGCAATGGAGGCACTCACCGCAGCCAACGCCTTCCTCGACCTGTACGACGCAACAGGCAAGCAAGAGTATTACGACCGAGCAATGAACATTACGGATACATACGCACGCATGCAAGCCGAGGACGGCTCGTTCCCCATAAAGATGGACTTTGCCACCGGTGAACCTGTAAACGAGGTGCGTGCATTGCTCCACCCCATGCTCGAATATTTGCAACGCCTTGAACAACAATACGGAATAACAAAATACAAAAAAATGCACCAAAAATCACAAGAGTGGATGAAAAACGGAGCATTAAAATCATTTGACATGACAGGACAGTTCGAAGATGGCACTGTTGTAGGTCTCGAGCCATACGAAAATCTCACAAACTGCACCGCAGCACCCTATGCCTCGTACCTTCTCAACAAAGAGCAGTGCACCGACGACGAACTTGAAGACGCCATAGACCTTATACGATTCTGCGAAGACCAATTTGTATATTGGGAGGCATCAAACTACAAAAGATACGGAATAAAAGTGAACCATGCTCCCAGCGTCGTGGAACAATATAAATACCCCGTACCCATAGATCATAGCACATGCAACGTAGCAAACGCATGGCTCAGTCTGTATGAAAAGACCGGCGACGAACTTGCATACACCAAGGCAAAAGCCCTTATAGACAACATCACCATCATGCAAAATTCCAACACAGGCATGATACCCACATTCTGGAGAAATTTCCAATATGGAACAGACTGGGTAAACTGCACCTACCTATCAATACAAACACTTTTGAGAATGGATAAAATAATAAATAAAAACACAAAGAAAAAATAAATATTTACTAACCCCCAAAAACAAATTTCCCATGAAAAAGATAGTGTATTTTTTAACAATAACAGCAGTTTGCATTGCGCTTGGAGCATGCAGCGACAGTGACAGTTTCGACCCATACAAGAATCAGAGCAAAAGGCCATTTTACCCCACGACAATAACATTCGGCAATATAAACAACGATGGCACACAAACCGACAAAAAGTGGGAATTGACATACAACGCAGACAGTAGCATAAAAACATACACGTATGACTATTGTATTGAAGCAAACAACAAAGTAAAAATACAAGAAAAACATTCGGGCGAACTAACCTACCACAAAGACCCATCTACCGGCAATGACGTCATACAAAATATACTGACAATAAACAGCAATGTAGAATCGCTTGCAGCAACAGAAAGCCACAGCGATAAAATCACCGAATATGTTGAAATATATAACGGTGCAATTCAAAAGATTACAACGCTGGGACAACGCACATATTCCAACGGAGAAAAAAAAGCATATTCGAGTACCCGCACCTTTACATATTCGGACAAATATTGCATCGCAAGCACACTTAAGGATGACAACGGTACAACAACCTACAAATACAGTTGGAATAACGGCAAACTCAACAGCATAATAAAAAACCAACAAGATAATAGCAACAACGTCACACAAGAGGAATACAAGTACACCTACGACAGCAGGAACCTTGCAACAAACTACGAATTCAACACATTGGCTTTCGTCTACGGAAACATGCCCGAAATATATGCAGCCATGAACCTTTTCGGTGCAACAACCGCATACAAAATAGAGAGTGAAAATTACAGCGGATACAGAAACTTCACAGGAACATCAATATCAATAGCCCCTGTAAACCGCAATTACGCCATCTTGGAAACAACAAACAGTGTAACATATACCGCCGACTCTCCAAGTTCAAATACATACATTTTTACATTCACCAATAATTAAATACAATTATGCAATACCTCAATTATAACAATTACGCAAGCATTACAGACGAAGAGTGGGTAGAAAAACTAACATCACGTCCGCCCATACAGCCCCTACACTACTACTTTTTCAAAGTAAAGTGTTCGTCATTCCTTAAATACATAGCAGAAAATGTATTCGACGCAGAGTGCATGGAGAGCATTTTAGGCGAGTTTTACGAGTTTCTTTCGTGCAATAATTGGCATGTACTACGCAGTTACAAAGGAAAGAACAACGCCTCACTATCGACATATTTGTCACGTTGCGCACTGCACTATTTTACGAAAATAAAGAAAAATGACAGCAATGCCGATATTTACAATCTCGACAACGAAGAGATTGTGGAACAGCTAAACAACCTGACAAATGACGAGACAAACACCGACCTGCGCGTATGGCAAGCCTTTGCAAAGCTAAAAGAGCGCGACCGTATGGTGTTGCAACGTCTGATAATCGAGGAGCGCAAATCAACAGATGTTGCCGACGAAATGTGGAAATATGTACAAAGCAAAGAGAAAAATTGGCGTAAACTGCCTATTAAACGTGTGCAGGACACTATTGCCATGATGAAACGCCGTGCACTATTTGGATTGATTGAAGAAATGAGAGTGCAGGCTGTATGATGGTGTTTCACGAAAGAGTAATCAAATTTGCCTAATCCTAATCAGATTGCATATAAACAACGCGTCCCTGATAACATTTGATACTATCAGGGACGCGAACTATTTATGAAAAAGATTATCAGTCTCTTAATCTGAAACCCGATGCCTTAGCCAATATTGCAGCCTCGGTGCGACGCGCAGCAAAAAAAGCAAGTGAGTTAAAAACAAGCACAATGAAAGGATAGATAAGGGGGAGTTCCATTATTGCCGAAGAGGTTGTAAGCACCCATGCATATATTCCAAGCAACAGATAGTAACCTACAATCAACAGAATACTTAATATTGAAACTCTTTTCTGCAATTCAAAGTTCTTGAAACCTGCAACAATAAAGCCAAACAAATTTACCAATCCTGCAACTATAAGCACAACGCCCAATGCAACAGGGGCAAAAGAGACCTTGTCGTTAGACATTATCAATTTGAAGTTGGTCAATTCGTTGGTAGCACCGCTTGTCTCGATTATCTGCATCAATGTAGAACACAGCGTTGCAACTATAAGCACCACCGAAAGCAGGTAAAATAATTGATAAGAACGAAATTTCATAGGTTATTAATCTTCAGTCTCGTTCTTTTCCTTTGACAAATTGCGGAAATATACTTTGTCCTCTATAAACTCTTGTGTTGCAATGAGTGTGGGCTTAGGCTGTCTTTCATAGTAACGCGAAATTTCTATCTGCTCGTGATTCTCGAACTGCTCTTCGAGATTATCGGTTGTAGATGAAAATTCGTTGAGTTTTCTTAGGAGTTCTTCTTTCAATTCGGCTGCAATCTGGTTGGAGCGTTTACCTATGATGGCAACAGACTCGTACACATTGCCTGTTTCATTCACAAAATCGGCCATGTTACGGGTTACCGTAGTGGTCGGAGCATTTGTTTTTTTGTAGTCCATTATTGTATAATTTATATTTTCTTATTCGTTCACCTCTTTTAGTGCCTCTTGATAATATTTTTCGGCCTCTTCGAGATATTTACTTTCGGGAAATTCGTTCTTGAAAGCATAATATTCATCAACTGCATCGCGGTAGCGGTCTACCTTTTTCTCTTCGACACTTTTGAGTGCCATCTTATACTTTGCCCGCAAAATGAGAATCGATAAATCTTCGCGCAGCTTGGTGTAAGGATACTCTTTCAGTGCATTCTGTGCAGTTACTATACATGCTTGATAGTTGTTTCGCATAAGGTCGAAACTACCTAAGTCGTAATATAATTTTGCCGACAAATAATCTTTTTCTACAAGAATATCGTACATGTCAAAAAGCATGTCTTGCACCTCGTTGCGATATGTTGTTGCCGGATAATATTCAAGGAACAGTTGAAGTTCTTGTATGGCTGCATGGGTGCTTGACTGGTCAAGCTCGGGCACGGGAATATTTTTGTAAAGTGATTTTCCACAATGGAAACGGGCAAGTTCGTTGTATACGCCTCTTTGATAGGTTGTATAGTATGTTTTAAAATATTGCGATGCTGTCTCGTAGTCGTGCGACTCGTAGTAGCACATTGCAAGCATATAGAGCGACTCTTCGGCGTTTCTGTTACCCTTGAGCAAGGATACAATATCCTCGAGCAGGGGAGCGGCCTTTCCATACTCTCTGCCGATGAAGTAGGCTTTTGCCGCTTCGTATT